>NZ_CP166199.1:0-120000 GCF_041228395.1 Pseudomonas sp. N2-3-1-14 | reverse complement strand
TTCCACCACCCTCTACCATACTCTAGTCAGTCAGTTTTGAATGCAGTTCCCAGGTTGAGCCCGGGGATTTCACATCCAACTTAACAAACCACCTACGCGCGCTTTACGCCCAGTAATTCCGATTAACGCTTGCACCCTCTGTATTACCGCGGCTGCTGGCACAGAGTTAGCCGGTGCTTATTCTGTCGGTAACGTCAAAACACTAACGTATTAGGTTAATGCCCTTCCTCCCAACTTAAAGTGCTTTACAATCCGAAGACCTTCTTCACACACGCGGCATGGCTGGATCAGGCTTTCGCCCATTGTCCAATATTCCCCACTGCTGCCTCCCGTAGGAGTCTGGACCGTGTCTCAGTTCCAGTGTGACTGATCATCCTCTCAGACCAGTTACGGATCGTCGCCTTGGTGAGCCATTACCTCACCAACTAGCTAATCCGACCTAGGCTCATCTGATAGCGCAAGGCCCGAAGGTCCCCTGCTTTCTCCCGTAGGACGTATGCGGTATTAGCGTCCGTTTCCGAACGTTATCCCCCACTACCAGGCAGATTCCTAGGCATTACTCACCCGTCCGCCGCTCTCAAGAGAAGCAAGCTTCTCTCTACCGCTCGACTTGCATGTGTTAGGCCTGCCGCCAGCGTTCAATCTGAGCCATGATCAAACTCTTCAGTTCAAACATCTTTGGGTTTTTAAGAAACCCTAAACTTGGCTCAGCAATCGTTGGTTACATCTTTGATTTCTCGCGGAGTAACTTGTGATGCTGATAATCTTGTTGACTATCAGTCTGACTCCACAAGCACCCACACGAATTGCTTGATTCAGTTGTTAAAGAGCGGTTGGTTAAGATCTTTCGTCTCAACCGAGGCGCGCATTCTACAGCAGCCTCATTTGCTGTCAAGTGATTATTTTCAGAAGCTTTCGAAGATTTCTTCAACAACTTCAACCACTTGCGCTTCCGATCTCTCGTTAGCGGGAGGCGAATTCTACAGCGTTACACGCTGCTGTCAACACCTCTTTTTCTGCTTTCGACCGAGAGGATCGAAACGTTAATAGAGCCAAACAACACTGCCCTACCAACTCCTTCTGGGCTTCGATGAACTGAAGCAACTCGCTGTCGAATCTCGCGTAACTCTTTGTTTACCAAGGAGTTTTCCGTTTCGACTGCGCCGGAAGTGGGGCGAATTATAGACTTCCAGAATCTGCCGTCAACCCTTAATTTTGCTTTTCTATCAATTAGTTAGGATTGATTAAAAAACAACCGACATTGAGCCCTTCACACCCTCTATATAGAGGGAAACGCTCATATAACCCCCGCCTCCTTTAAAGCAGCCACACTCGCCGGCCCTAGCCCAAGCACACCTTGCAACACCTGAACCGTATGTTCTCCCAATAGAGGAGGCGCGCTACGGTACTCCACCGGCGTCTTGGAAAGCCTTATCGGACTCGCTACCTGAGGCACCATCCCCGCCAACGCATGCGGCAATGCCATCGCCAACCCCCGCGCCTTGACCTGCGGGTCGGCGAACACCTGTGCCAAGTCATTGATAGGCCCGCACGGCACACCCACTCGCTCCAGCTGCGATACCCACTCAGCGGTGGTCTTGAAGACGGTAGCCTGGCGAATCAACGGAATCAGCTCCGCGCGATTAGCCACCCGCAGCTTATTAGTAGCAAAGCGCGGATCCTCTGCCCATTGAGGCTGCCCCGCCACCTCAGCGAATTTGCGAAACTGCCCGTCGTTACCCACCGTGAGGATGAAGTCACCATCAGCCGTGGGAAAATCCTGATAAGGCACGATATTGGGGTGAGCATTGCCCAAACGCTTTGGCGAAACACCCGTCGTGAGGTAATTCATCGCCTGGTTAGCCAGGCATGCCACCTGCACATCCAATAACGCCATATCAATGTGCTGCCCGCCACCGTCATGATCGCGATGGGCCAGCGCTGCCAGAATGGCCACCGTCGAGTAGAGCCCGGTCAGGATGTCGGTCAATGCCACGCCCACCTTCACAGGCCCAGCCCCTTCATCACCCTCTGGCCGACCGGTCAGGCTCATAAGGCCACCCAGCCCCTGGATCATGAAGTCATAACCGGCGCGTGTCGCGTAAGGCCCCGTCTGACCAAAGCCGGTGATCGAGCAATAGATCAACTCGGGATTGATCTCCTTCAGCGATTCATAGTCCAGCCCATATGCCGCCAGACCGCCCACCTTGAAGTTCTCGATCAGGATGTCGGACTTGGCCGCCAGGTCACGCACCAGCTTCTGCCCCTCTGGTCGCGTGAAGTCGATAGTCACCGACTCCTTGTTACGGTTGGCCGACAAGTAATACGCGGCTTCACTGGTGTTCTCGCCAAATGCATCCTTAAGAAAGGGCGGCCCCCATGCACGCGTGTCGTCGCCATTACCTGGCCGCTCGACCTTGATCACTTCAGCCCCAAGGTCCGCAAGGATCTGGCCGGACCAGGGGCCCGCCAGCACTCGCGATAAATCCAGTACCCGCAGATGTGAAAGCGCGCCCATACCGTGCTCCTATTAATAGAACGCCTGAAGACCGGTTTGCGCACGCCCAAGAATCAAAGCGTGCACGTCGTGCGTTCCTTCATAGGTGTTGACCACCTCCAGGTTGACCAAGTGGCGCGCCACCCCGAACTCATCGGAAATACCGTTGCCACCCAACATGTCACGCGCCATACGGGCGATATCCAGGGACTTGCCGCACGAGTTGCGCTTCATGATCGAAGTGATCTCAACCGCCGCCGTTCCTTCATCCTTCATGCGCCCCAGACGCAGACACCCTTGCAGCGCCAGCGTGATCTCGGTCTGCATATCGGCCAGCTTCTTCTGGATCAGTTGGGTTGCCGCCAAAGGACGCCCGAACTGATGACGATCCAGGGTGTACTGGCGAGCGGTATGCCAGCAGAACTCGGCGGCACCCAGCGCGCCCCAGGAGATGCCGTAGCGCGCCGAGTTAAGGCAGGTGAAAGGCCCTTTCAAACCACGCACATCCGGGAAAATGTTTTCTTCCGGCACAAAGACGTTATCCATGACAATTTCACCGGTAATGGAAGCCCGCAGGCCGACCTTGCCGTGAATCGCCGGAGCGCTCAGACCTTTCCAACCCTTCTCAAGGACAAAACCGCGGATATCCCCGGCATCGTCCTTGCCCCACACCACAAACACATCGGCGATCGGGCTATTGGTGATCCACATCTTGGCGCCAGTCAGGCTATAGCCGCCGTCTACCTTGCGCGCCCGCGTAATCATCGCGCCCGGGTCAGAACCATGGTTAGGCTCGGTCAGGCCGAAGCAGCCGATCCATTCCCCGGATGCCAACTTCGGCAGGTACTTCTGCTTCTGCGCCTCGGTACCAAATTCGTTGATGGGCACCATGACCAGTGACGACTGCACACTCATCATCGAGCGATAGCCAGAGTCGACACGCTCGACCTCACGGGCGATCAGCCCATAACTGACGTAATTCAAGCCACTGCCACCGTACTGCTCAGGGATCATCGCGCCGAGCAGGCCGGTTTCGCCCATCTCGCGAAAAATCGCGGGGTCGGTCTTTTCATGGCGGAAGGCTTCGAGCACACGCGGCGCCAGCTTGTCCTGGGCGAACTGCTCAGCACTGTCACGTACCATGCGCTCCTCTTCGGTGAGCTGTTGATCCAGCAGCAGCGGATCGATCCAGTTGAAGCTTGCCTTACCAGCCATGAATAAGCCCTCGCGGAAAAAATCAGAAGTCGTGGGTGCAGCCTAGGCTGGGCAGACGCAGAGGGCAAACGAGGTTTCTGCATAGGGTTGTGCTAATTTCTCACTCCGAAACGACTGAGAAGGGCGCAGACGCGCTTTATAAGTGAGTACTCCGTACATGCGCAGAAAAATTCCCAGTACGACTGCTCTGGTCAGCTTTGAGGCTGCGGCCCGCCACGAGAGCTTTACCAAGGCGGCGCACGAGCTTTCCATCACCCAAGGCGCCATCTGTCGACAGATCGCCAGCCTTGAAGAGTTTTTGAGTGTCGAGCTATTTCGGCGCTCAAGGCGCGGGGTAAAACTGACGGAAGCGGGCCTGTCCTATAGCCGGCGCGTCGCCATGCAACTGGACGCCGTAGAGCGCGACACCTTGTCAGTAATGGGACAGCAGGGCGCCAACGTCATTGAATTGGCCGTGGTGCCAACCTTCGGTACCCAATGGTTGATCCCTCGCCTCAAAGATTTTCAACGACACCACCCAGAGGTGACCGTCAATCTCACCAACCGGACGCGCCCCTTTCTATTTGCCGATACCGAATTCGATGCGGCGATCTACTTCGGCGATGCCGACTGGTCCGGCACCGAGTCTCACCGTCTGATGGGGGAAAATCCGCTCCCGGTGTGCAGCCCGCGCTTGTTGGGTGACCGTGACCACTTCAGCCCTCAGCAGATCGCGCAATTGCCGCTACTGCAGCAAACCACTCGGCCATACGCCTGGCGCCAATGGTTCAGCGCGCAACAACTGAACATACCCCGTGACATGACAGGCCCTCGTTACGAGCTATTCTCGATGTTGTCTCAAGCCGCCATGCATGACATGGGCATTGCGCTGATTCCGCCATTCCTTATCCAGCGCGAGCTTGAGGAGAAGCAATTAGTGATCGCAAGCTCCGAAGCCCTCAGCAGTTCGAAGGCGTATTACCTGATGATTCCCGAACGAAAAGTCGAATCCGCCTCACTGCACGCCTTCAGAGACTGGTTAATTGATCAATCACAGCGTTATAGCCCCAATGTTTAAAGGCCCTACGCTAGTTACTGACCCTGTAGTCAAGATATTCAAAATCCTACAGATGTACGGATATGTCGCATTTACGCAGACTGTACTTGCCAGCCAAAAATGAGGCTCAAAGCTATGATCCACATGGCTTTCAGCGACCACATGCGGCCAATGCCCGCCCATTCACAGCGACGATTGGAAAAAGCCTCAAAAAAGCCTGAACCCCTCTAAACACCTGTATTTAAAACGGTTATTAGGGTGCATTGCGACAATCAGTCACAGGGTGACTTGTAGTTAATTTTTCGTCACCCGTCATAATCCCTTGATGGCCGTAAAGTTCGCCTGCAAAATGCCGCGCCCCGCTGTCATTTCGGCGGGATCGTGCTGATCGGCCGCCCCAGTTGCGCCACTCGCGGTGCACTGGCCTTTTTACAAAAAGATCAAAAGCAAAAAGATCATGCAGGAGATTTGACGTGCACATTGGTGTTCCTCTCGAAACCCAGACCGGTGAAACGCGGGTGGCTGCCACCCCGGAAACCATCAAGAAGCTGATCGGCCAGGGCCATAAGGTCACTGTTCAAAGCGGTGCAGGCATTAAAGCCAGTGTCGTGGACAGCGCCTATGAAACCGCAGGCGCAACCATTGGCAGTGCCGAGGATGCGTTGGGTGCCGAGCTGATTCTCAAGGTGGTTGCCCCCAGCGACAGCGAACTGGCGCTGATCAAAAGCGGCACCGTGTTGGTGGGCATGCTCAACCCGTTCAGCAACGAAACCATCGCCAAACTTGCCGAGCGCGGGATTACGGCCTTCGCCCTTGAAGCTGCACCGCGCACCTCGCGGGCCCAGAGCCTTGACGTGCTGTCATCGCAAGCGAACATCGCCGGCTATAAAGCGGTATTGCTGGCAGCCCATCACTACCCACGCTTCATGCCAATGCTGATGACTGCCGCCGGCACCGTCAAAGCCGCGCGCGTGCTGATCCTCGGCGCCGGCGTTGCAGGCTTGCAGGCCATTGCCACGGCGAAACGCCTGGGTGCAGTGATCGAAGCGTCCGACGTGCGCCCGGCAGTAAAAGAGCAGATCGAATCCCTGGGTGCCAAGTTCGTCGACGTGCCCTACGAAACCGATGAAGAACGCGAATGCGCGGTCGGCGTCGGCGGTTATGCGCGCCCCATGCCTTCCAGCTGGATGCAACGCCAGGCCCTGGCCGTGCACGAACGCGCCAAGCAAGCCGACATTGTTATCACCACCGCGCTGATCCCGGGCCGCAAGGCACCGACGCTGTTGAGTGCTGAAACCGTCGCACAGATGAAACCCGGCTCTGTGGTCATCGACCTCGCCGCAGCCCAGGGCGGCAACTGCCCGCTGACGGTCGCCGATCAGGTGATCGTGGAAAACGGAGTGACCATCTGCGGCCCGACCAACCTGGCCGGCGCAGTCGCTGCTGATGCTTCTGCTCTGTATGCGCGCAACCTGCTGGACTTCCTGAAGCTGGTCTTCACCAAGGAAGGGCAGTTTGAAATCAACCTCGAAGACGACATCGTCGCCGCGTGCCTGATGTGCCGCGACGGCCAAGTCATCCGTAAAAACGCCTAAGCAGGGATTCAGACGATGGAAGAGCTTATCTCCCCCGGTATCTACAACCTGATCATCTTTGTGCTGGCGATTTACGTCGGTTACCACGTGGTTTGGAACGTCACACCCGCGTTGCACACGCCATTGATGGCCGTGACCAACGCGATCTCGGCGATTGTGATCGTCGGCGCCATGCTGGCGGCTGCCCTTACCGTTACCCCCTTGGGCAAGACCATGGGCACTCTGGCCGTGGCTCTGGCGGCGGTCAACGTGTTCGGCGGCTTCCTGGTAACGCGCAGGATGCTCGAGATGTTCAAGAAAAAAGCCCCGAAAGTAAAAGAAGAGGCGCCGAAGTAATGAGCATGAATCTTGTAACGACGCTCTACCTGATCGCGTCGATCTGCTTTATCCAGGCCCTTAAAGGCTTGTCGCACCCCACCACGTCGCGACGCGGCAACCTGTTCGGCATGCTCGGCATGGCGCTGGCGGTGCTTACCACCGTGGGCCTCATCTATAAGCTGGGCGCTGAGCTGGCCACTGCTGGCATTGGTTACGTGATTGTCGGCCTGTTGATCGGCGGCACCGCCGGTTCAATCATGGCCAAGCGCGTAGAAATGACCAAGATGCCTGAGCTGGTGGCATTCATGCACAGCATGATCGGCCTGGCCGCGGTGTTTATCGCCATTGCCGCCGTGGTCGAGCCGCAATCCCTGGGCATCGTCAAACACTTGGGCGACTCGATCCCTGCCGGTAACCGCCTGGAACTGTTCCTCGGCGCGGCCATCGGTGCCATCACCTTCTCCGGTTCGGTGATCGCGTTCGGCAAGCTGTCGGGCAAGTACAAGTTCCGCCTGTTCCAAGGCGCACCGGTACAGTTCGGCGGCCAGCACAAGCTGAACCTGGTGCTGGGCCTTGCAACCCTGGGTCTGGGCCTGGCGTTCATGTTCACTGGCAACCTCAGCGCCTTCGCATTGATGCTGGCCCTGGCGTTCGTGCTTGGCGTGCTGATCATCATCCCGATTGGCGGCGCCGATATGCCGGTCGTCGTGTCGATGCTCAACAGCTACTCCGGCTGGGCAGCGGCGGGTATCGGCTTCTCGCTGAACAACTCGATGCTGATCATCGCCGGCTCGCTGGTGGGCTCCAGCGGCGCGATCCTGTCGTACATCATGTGCAAGGCGATGAATCGCTCGTTCTTTAATGTACTGCTCGGCGGCTTTGGCAACACAGCCGATGCGGCGGGCCCAGCGGGCTCGAAAGAAGCGCGCCCGGTCAAATCCGGCTCTGCCGACGACGCCACTTTCCTGCTGACCAACGCCGACACCGTGATCATCGTGCCGGGCTATGGCTTGGCGGTGGCACGTGCGCAACATGCGCTTAAAGAGCTGACCGAGAAGCTGACCCACCGCGGCGTGACCGTGAAGTATGCGATCCACCCGGTGGCGGGCCGTATGCCTGGCCATATGAACGTGCTGCTGGCCGAGGCCGAAGTGCCTTATGACCAGGTGTTCGAGATGGAAGACATCAACTCCGAGTTCGGCCAGGCCGACGTAGTGCTGGTGCTGGGCGCGAACGACGTGGTCAACCCGGCCGCCAAGAACGACCCTAATTCGCCGATCGCCGGCATGCCGATCCTTGAGGCGTTCAAGGCCAAGACCATCATCGTCAACAAGCGCTCGATGGCCAGCGGCTACGCGGGCCTGGACAACGAATTGTTCTACCTGGACAAGACCATGATGGTCTTCGGTGATGCCAAGAAGGTCATCGAAGACATGGTCAAAGCCGTCGAATAACACTGCGCCAGCGCAATACCCGAAACCCTGGCCTGCAGTAGGCTGGGGTTTTTTATTGCTGGATTAAAACCGACCAAAGGCTCTAAATCGCCGCCTGGCATTCGACCATGGTAGCGGGCCGAAATTTTTTGAAATCACTACACTGCCCACCTTGCTTCCGTAGCCTGAGATAACAATTCATGTACCGTGATCGTATCCGCTTGCCTTCGTTGTTGAACAAGGTCATGAGCGCGGCAGACGCCGCCGCACTGATCGAGGACGGCATGACCGTCGGCATGAGCGGCTTCACCCGCGCCGGTGAAGCCAAGGCCGTCCCTCACGCCCTGGCCGAACGCGCCAAGACTTCGCCGCTGAAAATCACCTTGATGACCGGCGCCAGCCTGGGCAATGACCTGGACAAGCAACTGACAGAAGCCGGTGTGCTGTCCCGACGCATGCCATTTCAGGTCGACAGCACCCTGCGCAAGGCGATCAATGCCGGCGAGGTGATGTTCATCGACCAGCATTTGTCCGAAACCGTCGAACAACTGCGCAACAACCAGCTCAAGCTGCCGGATATTGCCGTGATCGAAGCCGTCGCGATCACCGAGCAAGGCCATATTGTGCCGACCACCTCTGTGGGTAACTCGGCGAGCTTTGCGATTTTCGCCAAGCACGTGATCGTTGAGATCAACCTGGCGCACAACCCGAACCTGGAAGGGTTGCACGACATCTATATTCCCACCTACCGGCCGACGCGCACGCCGATCCCGCTGGTCAAGGTCGACGACCGCATCGGTAGCACCGCAATTCCGATCCCGCCGGAAAAGATTGTCGCCATCGTAATCACCAACCAGTCTGATTCCGCATCCACTGTGACGCCTCCGGACGCCGATACCCAAGGCATCGCCAATCACCTGATCAATTTCCTCAAGCAGGAAGTGGACGCCGGTCGCATGACCAACAAGCTCGGCCCGTTGCAGGCCGGGATTGGCAACATCGCCAACGCCGTGATGTGCGGTTTGATCGAATCGCCGTTCGAAGACCTGACGATGTATTCGGAAGTCCTGCAGGATTCGACCTTCGACCTGATTGATGCGGGCAAGCTGAGTTTCGCCTCCGGCAGCTCGATTACCTTGTCGGAACGGCGCAACGCCGACGTGTTCGGCAACCTGGAGCACTACAAGGACAAGCTGGTGCTGCGCCCACAGGAAATCTCCAACCACCCTGAGGTGGTGCGGCGCCTGGGTATTATCGGCATCAATACCGCGCTGGAATTCGACATTTACGGCAACGTCAATTCCACCCATGTGTGTGGCACGCGGATGATGAACGGTATTGGCGGCTCCGGGGACTTCGCGCGCAATGCGCACCTAGCCATCTTCGTGACCAAGTCGATCGCCAAGGGCGGCGCCATTTCCAGCGTCGTGCCGATGGTCAGCCATGTGGACCACACTGAGCATGATGTCGACATTCTGGTCACCGAAGTGGGCCTTGCCGACTTGCGCGGTCTGGCGCCACGGGAACGGGCTCGGGTGATCATCGACAACTGTGTGCACCCGGCGTACCGCGATGCGCTGAACAGCTACTTCAATGCGGCCTGTGCTATGGGCGGGCATACCCCGCATATCCTGCGCGAGGCACTGAGCTGGCACATTAACCTGGAAGAAACCGGGCACATGCTCAAGGCGTGATTGATACAGATTCGAGCTGATGCTTATACAGTTGCATCAGCTCGAATGCATCAGAATCAGATCTGCAAAAAACTGTACTGCTGTACCGGTCATTTCCCGCCGTATATTCCTACATACATCATCGAAATTGCCAATTTCGCACTGTTTCAGTGCGGACAGGTACAGTTGCCCCATTTCCGTACAGTACAGCGGGTATAAACAGTTAACTGGCCCTTCACAATACAGGTGAACTGTATCTACAGAGTCTTGCGTCGGAGGAGGATCATTGGCATCAGTTAAACCACTACCTAATCCCGCCACAAGCGGAAGGATGTCATCATGGAACGTACACTCAGTTCCGATCTGTTCTTCGAAGAAAAAGCTGTAAACACCCAGGCTTCCCTGCCTTTGCGCGTTCTCGCCAACCTGATGTTGTGGCAGCGCCGCATCTCCAGCCGCCATCAACTGGCTCGTCTGGATTCGCGTCTGCTGGCTGACGCCGGTATCAGCGAAGCTCAACGCTACGAAGAGCTGAGCAAGCCGTTCTGGCGCTAATTGGCGCCCGCTGGCCCTGACCCGCCGGGTCCACCGCCAGCATCCAGATTTGTCAAAGCAAAGCCCGCCCCGGGTAACCGGAGGCGGGCTTTGCTGTTTCTGGGATTCAGCTTTTTAGATCACAAACAGATGAGCTGCTTCGTGACCAGTACAGCTTAAAAAACACTACAGTTAAGAAGTACAATTTAGAGTTGGTGTATCTGTATTGGTGTCAGAGACACGCCCAACATGGAGTTCCACTACCTCATGAAAGGCCATCCCCATGCGAGCCTCGTCCAGTAAACAACTGATTATTCGCACTGCCAGTGCCCTGGCTCGATGGGCGAAACAGGCCCATGAGCGCCAACAACTGGCACGACTCGACGCTCGCGAGCTGTCCGACGCTGGCATCAGCCAGGGCGACCGAATCGCCGAGCTGTCCAAACCGTTCTGGCGCGACTAAAACGGTGGGGCTTTCCGAATAGATAAACGGCAGCTTAAGATCGCGTCATCACGTGGCGAACCTTGTAGAACCGACGTCTGATGCTCAATTGCAACAACGTCGGTTTCACAGTGGCCGCTTTGCGCCGCTTTATTTGTTCATTTACAGGAGTCATTCCATGTCCCGTCTTCGCCTGCTGAGTGCTGCAGCCCTGTTGGCCGTGGCTGCCAATGCCAACGCAAGCAGCCTTATCGTGACCACCGACTCGATCGTCGGCGCGCTGAAAGCCACCTCCGATGCCAGCTCGGATGCCACGTCCTCCCTGCGTGACAACAAGGTCGTCCAGGCCGCTCGCGATGACGCCGCCAGTTTTGTTGCCAGCGAAGGCGCCATCCGTGGCGTAAAGCTGGAGAGCGCCTTGGCCCAGATCCGCCAACAAGCCCCCCAACTGAATGCGGCGAGTGACACGCAGCTCGCTCAAGCGATCCTGGCTATCTGACGCAGATCGACACAGAAGGGCGCCAGCTGCTACCTCATGTGTCAGCGCTGGCTCTCGCCCGGGCGTTGCGCTAGCCTTGGCGCTCGCTTTCAGTTGTCGAGTCTTATGGTTTTTTCATACCGCCTGTTGATCGTTCCCGTATTATTTTCCGTCTGCTGGTCACCCTTGGCTTCGGCCTTTGATGTGTCCACCCAGAGCACCGTCATCAGTGCGTACGCCACCAGCAAGGTGACGTCAGCGCCCTTTGACAGAAAGTTGGTAATGGCCGCCCAGGATGACGCTGCCGCTTTTATCGCCACTGACGGCCAATGGCGGGGCGCTCGTCTGGAATCCGCGCTGGATTATCTGCGCCGCACCCAGCCAAAACTTCATGCAAGCGACCTTGAACTGGCGCAAGCAATTCTCGTCCAATAATCATCTTTGTATTTTGGAGTTATTTCATGCGTAGCCCGCTGATCGCCGCCGCTCTCGGCCTGCTGTTGTTGGCCGATGTTGCCCACGCGCAAACCTTGAAGGCCACCAGTAACATCGTCGTGCGTGCCTCGGCCCGCACCATCGACTTCACCTCGGACACCACCACCTCCATACGCGACTCCAAAGTCGTGCGCGAAGCCCACGACGATGCCGCCAGTTTCGTCGCCACCAATGGCGAGATCCGTGGCGCCCAATTGGAAGCCGCCTTCGACACCCTGCGAACCCGTGTGCCGGAAGCTCGAGATGCCAGTGACCAGACGCTCGCCGAAGCCATCCTCGCTCTGTGAGGCGCCTGGTCGCCTGGCTATTGGCCGGGACTGTACTGCTCTGTGCAGGCGCAGCCCAGGCCAGCCTGCAACTGCGGCTCAAGACCGATGGCTTGAGCCCGGCCGAACAGCAGGCCAGCCAGGCATTGCTTGATGAAGCGATGCGCGCTTTGCCGCCGCGCTTTGTCGAGCAACTGGACCGACGTATCGATGTCGGCTGGACCGACAAAATGCCTGAAAACGCCTATGGTCAGGCCTCACTGGTGTCTGAGCTTGATCTGAATCAGAACCTGCTCGCCAGCCTGACCGACGGCAGCGCCGCCACCCAAAAAACCAATCGCCCACACGGCACTGTGCGCCGCGAAATGCTCGCCACCGTGCTGCATGAGCTGACCCACATCTATGACCGTGCGCGCCTGTGGTCCAAAGACGACCGCACGCTCATCCAGCGCTGCAGCCGCCAAAACAACATCACCGGCCTGATCGGCCTGCCCGATCAATGCCGTGGCCAGAATGATCGCCGCTTTACCTTGAGTGACGACCCGCGCCTGCTGGACCTCGCCGGCTGGCCGCAATACGTGGGCCGTCGCGGCGAACGTGAACAACATAACCACCAGGTTGCCCGTAGCCCGGACATCTACGAAACCACCAGCCCGCTGGAGTTTGTGGCAGTCAACATGGAGTACTTCCTCCTCGACCCGAGCTACGCCTGCCGTCGCCCCGCGCTGTTTCGCTACTACAAGGAACACTTCGGCTGGGCGCCGCCTGCGCAAGACACCTGCGCCAAAACCTACGCATTCCTGAATGCAGGCAACGATTTCGCCAAGACGCCTCTGGGTCAGATCGATCCGGAGCGCGTGTACGAAATCGACTACCTGCTGGCCGAAGCCAACCAGAACCTGGTCAGCCGCTGGGGCCATAGCATGTTGCGCCTGGTGATCTGCGCGCCCGGTCGCCCGCGCGGCCCGGATTGCCGCCTGGACCTGGACCAACACTTGGTCCTGTCCTACCGCGCTTTTGTCGGTGACGTACAGCTGTCGAGCTGGGATGGCCTGGTGGGCAAATACCCGTCACGCCTGTTCGTGCTGCCACTGGCCCAGGTCATCGACGAATACACCAAGACCGAGCTGCGCGGGCTGGCCTCCGTACCGCTGAAACTCACCCGCCAAGAGATCAACGACACCGTCGAGCATGCCGCCGAAATGCATTGGAGCTACGACGGCAACTACTTCTTCATCTCCAACAACTGCGCGGTCGAAAGCCTGAAACTCCTGCGCAGTGGCAGCGCCAACCCACAGCTGACCGGGCTCGACAACATCACCCCCAACGGTCTGCTGGAAGTGCTCAGTGCACGCGGCCTGGCCGACACCAGCGTCCTCAAGGATAAACGCGAGGCATTGCGCCGGGGTTATCACTTCGACTCGTTCCGCGAGCGTTACCAGGCGATGTTCGATGTCCTGCGCAAACACTTGCCGATCAAGCAGACCGAGGTCGAAGACTGGCTGTCGCTCAGCGCAGAAGAACGCCGCCAATGGTTCAGCCAGGCCGACCTGCGCACCAGCGCCGCGCTGTTGCTGCTGGAACAGGCCAGCTATCGCAAACAGCTGATGCTGGCCCAGGATGAAGTCAAACAACGCTACCTCGGTGCCCGCGAGCTGAAAAACGGCGGCATGGAAAAAGCTAACAACACACTGCAACAGATCCTCGCCAACAGCGGTTTCCTCAGCCGCCCGGCGGAACTACTGGGCAGTAGTGGCTACGGCCTGCCACAACCTTCGGAATCCAAACGCCTGGAATCGGAAAGCGCCGAGCGCCAGAAGCAGCTGCAATCTTTGACCGGCGATCTGGATAAAGAGGTGAGGGTGCTGCTCGAGCCTTCCCGCGCCGCCGAAATTGCTGCGTGTGAAGCCAATCTCAAACAGGTGGGCGAGCACCTGCGCGCGCTGCACAAAGCGGCGGGCGGCCTTGAGCTTCCATAATTCGCCCCACACAAGCTGACTCGCCCTACAGAAGAAACAGAAAAACCTCTCATCACCTGATTACACAGCGAAAGCTGGCTGAAAGCTTCCACGTCTAGGATCGCCCCCACTGTCGGCAACAGACCGGCTGTTAACAACAACAATGGTGATTCCCGATGTCCGCTCGTCCTTGCCCTTTCGCTCCAACTCCACCCGTACGCCACGTGCCTTTCGTACTGCGCTGACCCCAAACCGGTTCGCCATTCCCTAGCCGCGCTACGCCTGGAGTATTTCTATGCTGACTTTCCTTGGCTTTGCCATGGTCATCACGTTCATGTTCCTGATCATGACCAAGCGCCTTTCTGCGCTGATTGCCTTGATCATCGTGCCCATCCTGTTCGCCCTGTTTGGTGGCTTTGCACCCGAGATCGGGCCGATGATGCTTGCGGGCATCACCAAGCTTGCGCCGACCGGCGTGATGCTGATGTTCGCCATTCTCTACTTTGCCCTGATGATCGACTCCGGCCTGTTCGACCCGGCCGTGCGCAAGATCCTCAAGATGGTCAAGGGCGACCCGCTGAAAGTGTCGGTCGGTACCGCCGTGCTGGCGCTGGTGGTGTCCCTCGACGGTGACGGCGCGACTACCTACATGATCTGCGTCGCCGCCATGCTGCCGCTGTACCAGCGCATCGGCATGAGCCCACGGATCATGGCCGGCCTGATCATCCTCGCCGGTGGCGTAATGAACATGACGCCATGGGGCGGCCCGACCGCCCGCGCCGCCAGTGCGCTGCACGTAGACCCCTCGGATATTTTTGTACCGATGATCCCGGCCATGGCCGCCGGCGTCGTGGCAATCCTGGCGATTGCTTATATGTACGGCAAACGCGAACGAGCGCGCCTGGGCGAACTGCACCTGCAGGGTGACGAGATCGACCACAGCGAGATCAGCGTATCGCAGTTCCCGGATGCTCGCCGTCCGAAGCTGATCTGGTTCAACGGCGCCCTGACCTTTGCCCTGATGTGCACCCTGATCGCCGGCTTGTTGCCGCTGCCAGTGCTGTTCATGGTGGCGTTCAGCATCGCGATGATCGTCAACTACCCGTGCCTGCAACAACAGAAAGACCGCGTCGCTGCCCACGCAGGCAGCGTACTGGCGGTGGTGGGGCTGATCTTCGCCGCCGGTATTTTCACCGGCATCCTGTCGGGCACCGGCATGGTCGACGCCATGTCCAAAAGCCTGCTGGCCGTCATCCCTGAAGCCATGGGCCCTTACCTGGCGGTGATCACCGCGCTGGTGAGCATGCCGTTTACTTTCTTCATGTCCAACGACGCGTTTTACTACGGCGTACTGCCGGTACTCGCCGAAGCCGCCAGCCACTATGGCATCACCGCCGTGGAGATGGCCCGCGCGTCTATCGTCGGCCAACCCGTGCATTTGCTCAGCCCACTGGTCCCTTCGACCTACCTGCTGGTGGCCCTGGCCGGTATCGAATTTGGCGATCACCAACGCTTTACCCTCAAGTGGGCAGTGCTGGTATGCCTGTGCATAATGTTCGCCGCTTTGCTGATGGGGATTTTTCCGCTGTTCAGCACTCTATAATCGTACCCACTCACCCGCGCGGCGCTGCAGCTTGCGCGGTTTAACATTTGCTCAAAGGAATACACATGGAATGGCTGACCAATCCGGAAATCTGGATTGCCTTCTTCACCCTGACGGCCCTCGAGATCGTCCTGGGCATCGATAACATCATCATGATTTCGATCCTGGTCAGCCGCATGCCCAAGCATATGCAGGCGCGCACCCGGATCTTCGGCCTGGCCCTGGCCATGGTCACGCGAATCCTGCTGCTGCTGTCGATCACCTGGGTCATGCAACTGACCGCCGACCTGTTCGTGGTCTTCGGCCAAGGCATTTCCGGCCGCGACCTGATCCTGTTCTTCGGTGGCCTGTTCCTGCTGTGGAAAAGCTCCCAGGAGATGTACCACGCACTGGAAGGCGAAGACGAAACCCACGACGAGCCGAAAGGCGCCGGCGGCAAGTTCATCTACACCATCATTCAGATCGCCATCATCGACATCGTGTTCTCGCTGGACTCGGTGATCACTGCGGTCGGCATGGTTTCTCACGTGCCGGTGATGGTGGCGGCGATCGTGGTGGCCGTTCTGGTGATGATGCTGGCTGCCGGCACCATCAGCGAGTTCATCGACAAGCACCCGTCGCTGAAGATGCTCGCGCTGTCGTTTCTGCTGGTGGTGGGTACGGTGCTGATTGCCGAATCCTTCGACGTGCATGTGCCAAAAGGCTACGTCTACTTCGCCATGGCGTTCTCGCTGGCGGTGGAGGCGATCAATATCAAGATGCGCACCGCCATCGCGAAAAAGAAGAAACAGCAGGATCCAGTGAAACTGCGCAAGGACATTCCGGGTCAATAACACTGACCCGCTGCTGAAAAAGGGGCTTTCGAGCCCCTTTTTTTCATCTGCAAAAAACTGATTTCATGACAGTTTTATTTCAAACACGACTTTAGCTATGCGATGCTGGCGCGCAGCCCATTCGCCAACTACAGCTTAAGTACAAGACGTAGAGCGGCACGCGGCAATTCTTATTTGCTCTTTTTGAGCTAACCCACACGGGGGCCGAGCATGCTGACCTTGCTCAATCTGCTTTCCGCCGTGACCCTGCTTATCTGGGGCACGCATATCGTCCGTACCGGCATCTTGCGGGTTTACGGCTCTAACTTGCGCCAAGTCATCGGGCAGAACATGTCCAAGCGCTGGCTGGCGTTTGTCGCCGGTATCCTGGTGACGGCCATGGTGCAAAGCAGTAACGCCACGGCAATGCTGGTGACATCTTTTGTCGGCCAGGGCCTGATGGGGCTCACGCCTGCCTTGGCGACCATGCTCGGTGCCGACGTCGGTACAGCGTTGATGGCGCGCGTGCTGACCTTTGACTTGTCCTGGCTGTCGCCGCTGTTGATTTTTCTCGGGGTGATTTTCTTCCTGTCGCGCAAACAGACGCGAGCAGGGCAGATGGGCCGCGTCGGCATCGGCCTGGGCCTGATCATTCTGGCACTGCAACTGATTGTCGAAGCCGCTGGGCCCATCACCCACGCCCAAGGCGTCAAAGTGCTGTTTGCCTCGCTGACCGGCGACATCCTGCTGGATGCCTTGGTCGGTGCATTGTTCGCGATGATTTCCTACTCCAGCCTGGCTGCCGTACTGCTCACGGCAACCCTGGCCGGGGCGGGCGTGATCGGCCTGCACGTGGCCATCGGCCTGGTGATCGGCGCCAACATCGGCAGTGGCGTGCTGGCGTTTCTGAGTACCAGCATGCAGAACGCGGCCGGTCGACAAGTGGCACTGGGCAGCCTGCTGTACAAACTGATCGGCTTGCTGCTGATCATCCCGGTGCTCGACCCGCTCGTAGGCTGGATGGACGGCCTGGACTACAGCGCCCAAGGCATGGTCATTACCTTCCACCTGCTCTACAACGTCAGCCGCTGCCTCATCCTGCTGCCGACGATCGGCCCAATGGCGCGCCTGTGCGCTTGGTTGCTGCCGGAACAGGCCGAGACCAACGGCAAAGCCAAACCGCGCCACCTCGACCTTGCCGCGCTCGACACCCCAAGCCTGGCATTGGCCAACGCCGCGCGCGAAACCCTGCGCCTGGGCGACCTGATCGACAACATGCTCACCGCAATGCTCGAAGTGTTGCGCGGCAAGCAAACCGCCATCACTCAGGAAATGCGCAGCCTCAGTGACGACGTTGAAGCCCTGTACAGCGCGATCAAGCTTTACCTGGCGCAAATGCCGCGTGAAGACCTCAGCGAACAGGACAGCCGTCGTTGGGCCGAGATCATCGAGCTGTCGATCAACCTGAAACTGGCTGGCGACCTGATCGAGCGCATGCTGCGCAAAGTTCAGCAGCAGAAAACCTCGCAACGTCGGCAGTTCTCCGAAGTAGGTCTGGAGGAGCTGGCCGGCCTGCACACCCAGCTGATTGCCAACCTGCGTCTGGGCCTGTCGGTGTTCCTCAGTGCCGACCCGGAAAGCGCCCGCCAACTGCTGCGCGAGAAGCGCCGCTTCCGCGCTCAGGAACGCCGCCTGGCCCACGCCCACGTCAGCCGTCTGCAACGCAAGATCGTACAGAGCCTGGAAACCAGTTCCCTGCACCTGGAGCTGATTGCCGACATGAAACGCCTCAACTCGCTGTTCTGCAGCAGCGCCTACGTCGTACTCGAAACGTCCGACACCGGCGCGCTCTCGGCCGAAGATATCGCCGACATCACCCATTCACCCTGAACGTACGACGGTGAGTGAAGTCAGTTAACAGTGGACCTCACTCGCCAGGAAGCTGTTATGCGTCGCCTGTTATTCGCCTGCCTGCTCATGGGCTCGGCACATACCTTTGCCTTTGACCGCCTGCAAGTCGAGGGCTACACCTTGCCCAACGGCCTGCAGCTGCTGCTCAAACCGGGCACCGAGCGCGGGCACGTGGCTATCCGCCTGGTGGTAGGCGTAGGCCTGGATGACTTCCCTTGTGAAGAAAAAGAGCTGCCGCACCTGCTCGAACACTTGTTGTTCAGTGGCATCGACGGCGGCGGCGAAGGCGACCTCGAAGAACGCATGCAGGCCTTGGGCGGCGACTGGAACGCCTACACCAGTAACGCCGACACCACTTTCGTGATTGAAGCGCCCGCGCAAAACCAGCGCAAAGTGCTGGATTTGCTGTTGGCCATCATCACTCGCACAGAATTGACCGACGCCAACATCTCTGCGGCCAAGCGCGTGGTCGAACGCGAAGACGGCGGGCATTACTCGCACCTGCAACGCCTGCTCGACCGCCAGGACCTTGGCCACACCGCCAGCAACCAATTGGCCGTTGAGCTGGGGCTCAAGTGCGCTGAGCGCGCCGAGGTCGACCACTTGACCCGCGATCAATTGCAAGCGCTGCGCAAAAACTGGTACGCGCCCAACAACATGACCCTGATCATCGTCGGCGACCTCGACAAACTGCTGCCGGCCTACCTGGAACGCACCTACGGCCAACTTGATCCCATCGAGCCGAGCGAGCATTTGCCGCTTCCGGAAATTCAACACGCCGCCGCCAGCCATCGCGACCTGATCCACGGCTGGATCGGTGACAGCGCCAAACTGCACTGGCTGTTCCCGGAACCAGTACTGGACGACCAGCATGATGAAACCTACGACCTGCTCAAGGACTACCTCGACTGGGCGTTGTACCGCCAACTGCGCCTCAAGCACGGTTTGTCCTACGGCCCGTGGAGCGAGCGTGAAGTGCTCGGTGGCGTCGGTTTCCTGAGCCTGAATGCCGACCTTGAGCGCGAAAACCTGCCGCAGGCCGAACAGGTGCTGCAAGCGCTCAAGGCGCAACTGCTCAAGGACGGCCTCGACGCGGCCACCTTCGCCCGCCTGCAGCAAGCTGCTATCGCGCGCCAGGCGTGGGCCGTGCAGGGCAACAGTGCGCTGGCCGATTACTACTGGAGTGCATCCGGCGACTACGCCGACGGCCACTTCAGCGACCCGGTTAAACGCATCAAGGCCGTCAACCTGAAACAGGCCAACCAGGCCATGCGCCAAGTGTTTGACCAGGCGGGCTATTGGCGTATCGAAAAACCGCTGTTGAGCTACGACAGCCTGACCTGGATCGGCGCGGGCGTGCTCGGGCTGATCGCCATTGTGTTGGGCGGCCTGCGGCTTTATCGCAAACGGATCGCGTAATGAGGCACCGAACACAGGACTAAGACGTTATTCTGTCCGGGTTTTTTCCTACACACATTGTGGATCGCTCATGCCAAAGCTGCCGCCCCTTATCCAGCGCATTCTCGTCCTGATCAAGCGCTACCCTGGGGTCATCGCACTCGGCGGCTTTATCTCGGGTGTGTGCAGCTTCATGCTGGTGGATCGCCAGCAGGGCATGGCCAGCTGGATCGCCGTGATCATGCTGGTGAGCTGGCTGTGGCTGATGCTGGAAAACAGCTTCACCCAGCTGTTCGCCAAGGTCTTCAAACGCGAAATCCCCGAACCCCTGCTGCGCTACGCCACCCAGATGATCCACCAGGAAAGTCTGTTTTTTGTGTTGCCCTTCTTTTTCGTCACCACCACCTGGAACAGCGGCCAGTCGGTTTTCACCGGCCTGCTCGGCGCGGCGGCACTGGTGTCGATCACCGACCCGCTGTACTACAAGTGGCTGGCGCCGAAACGCTCACTGTTCCTGGCGCTGCACACACTGACCTTGTTCGCCGCGCTGCTTACCGCGCTGCCGATCATCCTGCACCTGACCACCGCCGAAAGTTACAAATTGGCGCTGGGTGTGGCTATGGCGCTGTCGATCCCGAGCCTGGCGGTCAGCTTGCCGCTGCGCAGCTTCAAAGGTTGGGCGATGCTGCTGGGGGTGACGGCCGCCATTGGCTGTGCCGGCTGGTTCCTGCGCACGTGGGTGCCGCCGGCCACGCTGTGGATGACCGAAGTGGCGATCAGCACCCAACTGCAGGACCGTACGCCCGGAGATGACCTCAAGGAAGTCACCGCCGCCCAACTGCGCAGTGGCGGGCTGTACGCCTACACCGCGATCAACGCGCCGCGCGGGCTGGATGAGCGGATTTACCATGTGTGGAAATTCAACGGCAAAGAGGTCGACCGCATTGCCCTGGATATCCACGGCGGGCGGGACGAAGGCTACCGCGCCTGGACGCACAAGCAGAACTTCCCCGCCGACGCGGTAGGCCGCTGGCAAGTGCGGGTGCTGACGGAGGACGGCCAGGTCATTGGCGTGCTGCGATTCAAAGTCACTGACACAGCACAAACGGACACGCCAAAGTAGGCCGTATCGTGCTATTACGTAGGAATTCTGGATAGCCAAACAAGCTCGGAGCTTATGACCACCAGTACCACGGCGGGCGCCGCCCATCTCGACACGACTACCGCTCCTCCGTTACTCAGGATTACGGGGGACTGGACGCTTGCCCACTACGCAAACCTGAAGAAGCTGTCGGACACACTCGACGGCCAATACGACGCCGGCGCACGCATCGACCTCAATGGCTTGGGCGCCCTGGATACCGCCGGCGCGTCACTGCTGGTAGAGCTGCTGGGGCCGCACCGTATCGAGCAATCGGCCGAACAGACCGATTGCAGCCTGTCCGCCGCCGACCGCGCGCTGCTGAAAACCGTCTACCGCTCGCTGAATGATTTTTGTGTGCCGGACAAAGCCCCGGAAGAGGCCGCCGGCATCCAGGTGCTGGCGCGCATCGGCCGCGCGGTGGACACCGTGTGGCAAGACAGCAAGAAGCTGCTCGGCTTTATCGGCCTGATCCTGGAAACCTTCGCCCGCGGCATCTTGCGCCCCAAGCGCTGGCGCATTACGCCCATGGTCGCGCATATCGAACAGACCGGCCTCGACGCCGCCCCCATCGTGGCCTTGCTGACCTTCCTGGTCGGCGCAGTGGTGGCATTTCTCGGCGCTACGGTGCTCAAGAGTTTCGGCGCGACCATTTTTACCGTGGACTTGGTGGCGTTCTCTTTCCTGCGTGAATTTGGCGTGCTGCTCACTGCAATCCTGATCGCCGGCCGCACCGCCAGCGCCTTCACCGCGCAAATCGGCTCGATGAAGGCCAACGAAGAAATCGACGCCATCCGCACCCTGGGCCTGGACCCGATGGAGCTGCTGGTGCTGCCGCGCGTGATGGCGCTGCTGGTGTCGCTGCCGATGCTGACCTTTCTGGCGATGCTCTCCGGGATCGTCGGCGGCGGCGTGGTGTGTGCGGTGGCACTGGATATTTCACCGGCGATGTTTCTCTCGCTGCTGCAATCGGACATCGGTGTACAACATTTTCTGGTGGGCATGGTGAAAGCGCCGATCTTTGCCTTCCTGATCGCCGCCATTGGCTGTCTCGAA
This sequence comes from Pseudomonas sp. N2-3-1-14, assembly GCF_041228395.1. Taxonomy (NCBI): domain Bacteria; kingdom Pseudomonadati; phylum Pseudomonadota; class Gammaproteobacteria; order Pseudomonadales; family Pseudomonadaceae; genus Pseudomonas; species Pseudomonas sp. N2-3-1-14. Next base: position 98,139 of record NZ_CP166199.1, on the reverse strand, counting down.
GGCTTCAAGGTCAGCGGCAGCGCCGAATCGGTCGGTGCCCACACCACCTCCAGCGTGGTGCAATCGATTTTTGTGGTGATCGTGCTGGACGCGGTTGCCGCGCTGTTCTTTATGGAGATGGGCTGGTGAGTCGTCTACACCGTGCGCCCACCGAGGCGGTGATCGAAGTGCGCGGCCTGTGCAACCGCTTTGGCAGCCAGAGCGTGCACGAGAACCTCAATCTGGATTTGTACAAGGGCGAGATCCTCGCAGTGGTGGGCGGTTCCGGCAGCGGCAAGTCGGTGTTGCTGCGCAGCATCGTCGGCCTGCGCCGCCCCAGCGAAGGCGAGGTGCGGGTGTTCGGCAAGAACCTGCCGAGCCTGCCGGAACAGCAACGCTCACAGGTGGAACGACGCTTTGGCGTGCTGTTTCAGAAGGGCGCGCTGTTTTCCTCGCTGACCGTCACCGAAAACGTCGCCCTGCCGCTGATCGAGCACGCGGGCCTCAGCCGCGCCGACGCCGAGCACCTGGCCGCGGTCAAGCTTGCCCTGGCGGGGTTGCCGCTGTCGGCGGCCGACAAGTACCCGGCGTCACTCTCCGGCGGCATGATCAAGCGTGCGGCTCTGGCCCGAGCCTTGGCGCTGGACCCGGACATCCTGTTTCTCGACGAACCCACCGCCGGCCTCGACCCGATTGGCGCGGCGCAATTCGACCAACTGATCCTGACCTTGCGCGATGCGCTGGGGCTGAGCGTGTTCCTGGTCACCCACGACCTCGACACGCTGTACACCATCACCGACCGTGTGGCGGTGCTGGCGCAGAAGAAAGTGCTGGTGGCCGATGCCATTGATGTCGTCTCGGAAACGAACGACCCCTGGATTCACGAATATTTCCACGGCCCCCGCGGCCGCGCGGCATTGGATGCCGCTCAATCGCTCAACGAGGTATGACATGGAAACCCGAGCCCATCATGTGATGATCGGTCTGTTCAGCGTAATCGTGGTGGTCGGCGCGATGCTGTTTGGCCTGTGGCTGGCCAAGTCCAGCGTCGACAGTGCCTTCCAGGATTATGAAGTGGTGTTCAACGAGGCGGTCAGCGGCCTGTCGCAAGGCAGCTCGGTGCAGTACAGCGGGATCAAGGTGGGCGACGTCACCAGCCTTCGCCTGGACCCCAACGACCCGCGCCGCGTACTGGCACGTATCCGCCTGGCCGGGCAGACGCCGATCAAGGAAGACACGCAGGCCAAGCTGGCCCTGACCGGCATCACCGGCACCTCGATCATCCAGCTCAGCGGCGGCACACCGCAAAGCCCGGAACTGAAGGGCAAGGACGGCAACCTGCCGGAAATCATCGCCTCGCCATCGCCGATCGCGCGCCTGCTCACTAACAGCAACGACCTGATGACCAGCATCAACCTGCTGCTGCACAACGCCAACCACATGTTCTCCCGGGAGAACGTCGAGCGCCTGAGCAACACCCTGGACAACCTGCAACAAACCACTGGCGCCATCGCCGAGCAACGCGGTGACATCAAGCTGGTGATGCAGCAATTGATGCAGGTGAGCAAACAGGCGACGGCCGCCCTGGAGCAAACCACCGTGCTGATGCGCAACGCCAACGGCCTGCTCAACGATCAAGGCAAGCAAGCCTTCGGCAGCGCCGAGCAGGCAATGAGATCGCTCGAACAAAGCACCGCAACCATCAACACCTTGCTGACCAATAACAAGGACTCGGTGAACAGCGGCATGCAGGGCCTCAATGAACTGGCGCCGGCCGTGCGCGAACTGCGCGAAACCCTGGGTTCGCTGCGCGCCATCTCCCGCCGCCTGGAAGCCAACCCCAGCGGCTACCTGCTGGGCAGCGACAAGAATAAGGAGTTCACGCCATGAAGCGCGCTTATCAACTGATCGCCCCTGTGGCCCTGGTGCTGGTCAGCGCCTGCTCGATCCTGCCCAAGCCCGACCCTTCGGACGTGTACCGCCTGGCTTCGGCCCAGACGACCACCCAAGGCGCGCCGGTGAGCTGGTCGCTGCGCGTGAGCAAGCCGCAGAGCAGCGAGTTTCTCGACAGCCCGCGCATTGCCGTGGTGCCCAACGGTGACCTGATCAGCAGCTATGCGAACTCACGCTGGAGCGACCCGACGCCGGTGTTGCTGCGCAACCGGTTCATGGACGGTTTCCAGCGCGATGGGCGGGTGACGCTGTTGAGTACCGACGAGACCAACTTGCAGGCCGATTACGAGCTGGGCGGGCAATTGCAGGCGTTTCAGAGCGAGTACCACGGCAGTGCTGTAGAGGTAGTCGTCCGACTGGACGCAAGGCTGGTGCGGGGGAGTGATCAGCGCATTATTGCCAGCCGGCGGTTTGAGGTGAAGCAGCCGGTGGGTGACACCAAAGTGCCGGCGGTGGTGGCCGCGTTTGGGCAGGCGGGGGATCAGTTGAATAAGCAGGTGGTGGATTGGGTGGTACAGCAGGGCAATGCGGCACCGAAAGGCTAAGGGCCTCATCGCAGGCAAGCCAGCTCCCACATTTTTGAATGTATTTACACATCAACATGTGGGAGCTGGCTTGCCTGCGATAGCCATTTAAGCCTTAACCGAAGAACCAGTAGCACACCGAAATCGCCGCCACGACACCGGCAAACTCCGCCAGCAACGCACACCCCACCGCATGCCGCGCCCGCTGGATCCCCACCGAGCCGAAGTACACCGCCAACACGTAGAAGGTGGTTTCCGTACTGCCCTGAATCGTCGCCGCCACCAACGCCGGGAAGCTGTCCACGCCCTTGGTTTGCATGGTCTCGATCAGCAGCGCCCGCGCAGCACTGCCGGAGAAGGGCTTGACCATGGCGGTCGGCAACGCGTCGACAAAACGCGTGTCCAAACCCGTCCAGGCCACCAGGTGGCGAATGCCTTCAAGGCCAAAGTCCAAGGCACCCGAGGCGCGTAACACGCCCACCGCGCACAGCATCGCCACCAGATACGGCAGCAGGTTCTTGGCAACGTCGAAACCCTCTTTGGCGCCTTCGACGAACGCCTCGTACACCTTGACCTTGCGCAGCGCACCGATCAGCAAAAACAGCATGATCAACCCGAACAGCGTCAGGTTGCCAAGGATCGATGACAAACCGGCCAGCGCCGTGGCGGACAAGGTCGCCAGCAACGCCATAAAGCCACCGAGGATCAATGCGCCGGGAATCAGGTAGGCCAGCACCACCGGATCCCACAGCCGCAGGCGCTGCATCACCGCCACCGACAATAAGCCGACCAGAGTCGAGGCGCTGGTTGCCAGCAGGATCGGCAGAAACACCAGCGTCGGGTCCGCTGCGCCTTGCTGGGCGCGGTACATGAAGATGGTCACCGGCAACAGCGTCAGCGACGACGCGTTAAGCACCAGGAACAGAATCTGCGCGTTACTGGCGGTGTTGGGGATCGGGTTGAGTTCCTGCAGCGCCTTCATGGCTTTCAGGCCAATCGGCGTGGCAGCGTTGTCCAGCCCAAGGCCGTTGGCGGCGAAGTTAAGGGTGATCAAGCCGATAGCGGGGTGGCCGGCCGGCACTTCCGGCATCAGGCGGCGAAACAGCGGGCCAAGGGCCTTGGCCAACCAGTCGACGATCCCGGCTTTTTCGGCGATGCGCAAAAAGCCCAGCCATAAGGTCAGGGTGCCGAACAGCAGCACCATGACTTCCACCGACAATTTGGCCATGGCGAAAATACTTTCCACCATCGCCGCAAAAATCCCGGCATTACCGCCAATCAGCCATTGCGCCAGTGCTGACACCATTGCCACGACAAAGAAGCCAAGCCACAGGCCATTGAGCATCTGTTGAATCCCCCGAAAGATGGGGCGAATGATAGCGGGGCTGACAGAAACGACAAACCCCGGAATTTTCCGGGGTTTGTGTTCACGCCGCGGGCTATCAGCCGCGAGTGGCTTGGGCGGTTGACGAGGCCTGTTTGCTGCGCCAGTGCGGCAGGGAGTTCCAGTAGCGCTCGCCTTTGGCGTCGTCGTACATGCCTTCCCAGCGGGAGATGACCAACACGGCCAAGGCGTTGCCGATCACGTTGAGTGCGGTACGCGCCATGTCCATCACACGGTCGACACCGGCGATGAACGCCAGGCCTTCCAGCGGAATGCCCACGCTGCCCAGGGTAGCCAGCAATACGACGAAGGACACACCCGGTACGCCGGCGATGCCTTTGGAGGTCACCATCAGGGTCAGCACCAGCATCAGCTGCTGGCCGATCGACAGGTCAATGCCGTACAGCTGGGCGATGAAGATCGCCGCGATGCTCTGATACAGGGTCGAACCGTCGAGGTTGAACGAGTAGCCGGTCGGTACCACGAAGCTGCAGATGGCCTTCGGCGCGCCGTAGGCTTCCATCTTCTCGATGACGCGCGGCAGCACGGTTTCGGAACTGGCGGTGGAGTAGGCCAGCACCAGCTCATCCTTGAAGATGCGCATCAGCTTGATCACCGAGAAGCCGAACAGGCGAGCGATCAGGCCCAGCACCACGAAGGCGAAGAACAGAATGGCGACGTAAACCAGAATCACCAGCTTGGCCAGCGGCAGCAGCGAGGCGAAGCCGAAGTTGGCGACGGTCACCGCGATCAACGCGAATACGCCGATCGGGGCGTACTTCATGATCATGTGGGTGACTTTGAACATGCTCTCGGAAACGCCCTGGAACATAGTGACCAGAGGCTCACGCAGTTCCGGCTTGAGGCTCGAGAGGCCGAGGCCGAACAGCACCGAGAAGAAGATGATCGGCAGCATGTCGCCACGGGCGACGGCAGCGAAGATGTTCGAGGGAATCAGGTTGAGGATGGTCTCGATGAACGCATGCTCATGCTGCACTTCGGCAGCGGTGGCGGTGTACTTGGAGATATCGACGGTACCCAGGGTACTCATATCGATGCCAGCGCCTGGGTGGAACAGGTTGGCCAGCAACAGACCGACCACAATGGCGATGGTGGTGACCACTTCGAAGTAAAGGATGGTTTTGACGCCGATGCGACCGAGCTTCTTCGCGTCACCCACGCCGGCGATGCCGACGATCAGCGAGGAAATCACAATCGGGATCACGATCATCTTGATCAGGCGGATAAAGATATCGCCCGCCGGCTGCAACACATTGCTGATCCACCAGGCTTTTTCAGCACTGAAATGGTTGAGCACTGCACCGATTGCGATCCCCAGCACCAAACCGATGAGGATCTGCCAGGCGAGGCTTAGCTTTGCCTTCTTCATGTCATTACCCTTACTTCAAGTGGACTTAAGGCACATGCGCCATCTGGAACGCTCGGAAGCGAAAAAGTGTGTGCATCTGCCTCCGTAGAAGGTCACCGCAGCGTGGCCGAAATGGCTTACTGGCAGGCGAAAAAAGGCGCAACTATTCCCATGCAAGGGGGCGACGTCTAATGCCGTAAACGCCTACCCTATGCCGAATCGGCATGGCTTTTTTTGAAAATAGTTGTCTGAACGGTCAGTTCGATTCCGCCATTCCGTCCGGTGAATATGCCGTGAACCGGCCACGAGCGGCTCGCTCAGAGAGGTTGGACGTCTGTGAGTCACTGGCAAAAATGCCTGGAATTAGATGGGGTTGGCGTCCGAAGAGTCCTATAGCGCGAGCTTAATTTTCTAGATAGAAGGTCGCACCGACACACCCGGTAACGCTTGGGAGGAGGCGAGATAGAAAATAGCGACTATGGGCGACATACGAGAGGATTAATGCGCGATAAGCCCGCCGCAAGTTCAGCAAGCTTGAGGACTTGTGAACTTGCGTCGCAGCTTTTCGCCTGACCCGGCCCTTGCGCAGGCACTCCCTGTACCCGTAGGTCACGCCGATCCGACTCGATCAGAGCAACCCGGCCCCCTGGTCATGCACCACCCTTGGCGAGTGGTGCAGACAGAAAGAAGCAAAGGGCTTCTTTCTATGGACGCCAGCTCCGTTGACGACAGATGCGTCAGACGGAACCTAGTACCAATTCGGATCTTTCTTAAGCTGTTCCATCAGCAGTTGTTTCATGCCTTCGTTCGGCTTACCGATAAAACGGTAATCGGCGTGCCGCGTCGGGGATTTGTCTGCCGGCAAACCGGCCGGGACTTCCACCAACATGGCGTAGGCGTCTTCCTTGTCGTAGCTGAAGGCAACGATCAGGCGCTTGTTCAGGCAGGTGTCTGCAGTCTCGCAGAGTGGCCCGACCAGGTACTTATCGCCATCTTCTTCCACGGCATTCATTTGTTCGGCCGTACCGGACAGGTTCATCACCCATTCCGGCAGGCGTTGTTCTTTCTTCACCACGCTTTGCCAGGTTTCGCGGTACTGCTTGTCCGCACTGAGCAATTCGTTAGCCCGGGATTGACCGTCATTGGCGGCCATCGCCAGGCCGCTACCGCCCAGAATCAGGGCGGCAGCACAGGCTTTGATAAACAAAGTGGTCATATTCAGCCTCGGCCGCGACGACCAAAGAAGAACGAAGCGATGAACATCACCAGGAAGACCACAAACAGAATTTTTGCGATACCCGTGGCGGTGCCCGCGATACCACCGAAGCCCAGGACTGCAGCCACAATGGCGATGATCAGAAATGTGATTGCCCAACTCAACATGGTGATTCTCCTTACGCTTTTATAGGGGTAACAGCGGTAGTGCCGTGCAGCCGCTCAACATAAGCGGCCTTTTGTTGCCTAGAACACCCAACGTTCTTGAGCAGGCAACTCGCCAAGAGTCGAATCCTGGTCTGCCACTCTCAATTGCGGGGCGGTAACGTCGGCAGTCACGCTGCTGACGGAACTGAAATGGTGCTGGGTCATCACCGGACGTTCGAATTGCAGGGTTTGCTGCTGACTCTGCTGCCAATGCTGGAATTGCTGGCCCGCAATCAACGTGACCATCAAGGCCAAGCTGGCAAACAGACCTTGCTGCAAGCGCAGTGGCGATACACGCAATTGGCTGAGGCTTTGGCGAGTCATGCTGCATTTCTCCCGCATTCTGATTATTCGGTCATGACACTGTTGAGAGGGATATTGCAGGGCGCGTGCCAGTTTTTTTACAAAATAAAACTCAACAAAATCAATGAGTTAACAATACATCTCGAATCTATAGCCCAGCATCCTGCACGATGCCCCTATCCAGGCCGTGCGAAATGCACGATGGTCAGTGGTCGGGTCAGGGGATCGAAAAGAGAAATAGCTTTGCCGAAGTGGCTACGAGGCATGAAAAGGCCAGCAAATCGCGCGTTTGTAGGAGGTTGTGCAGATACCTGCGCGAAGACGGCTTTTATCGATCAGAATAAACCATGCAACTTGCCCGATTATTCCGGGACTAAACACCATCATTCATAGTTAAGGGGAGCGCGGGACAGATGGAATCAGCCAAGGAACTTCAAGGCCGCATTCTTTTAGTGGATGACGAATCCGCGATCCTTCGCACCTTCCGTTACTGCCTGGAAGATGAAGGCTACACCGTAGCCACCGCCAACAGCGCCGCGCAGGCGGATGCACTGATGCAGCGCCAGGTGTTCGACCTGTGCTTCCTGGACCTGCGCCTGGGCGAGGATAATGGCCTGGACGTGTTGGCGCAGATGCGCATCCAGGCGCCGTGGATGCGCGTGGTGATTGTGACCGCACACTCCGCCGTGGATACCGCAGTCGACGCGATCCAGGCTGGCGCCGCCGACTACCTGGTCAAGCCATGCAGCCCAGACCAACTGCGCCTCGCTACGGCCAAGCAATTGGAAGTGCGCCAACTCTCCGCTCGCCTCGAAGCCCTGGAAGGCGAAGTTCGCCAGCCCAAGGACGGCCTCGATTCCCACAGCCCGGCCATGATGGGAGTGCTGGAAACCGCGCGCCAAGTCGCGGGCACCGACGCCAACATCTTGATCCTCGGCGAGTCAGGCACGGGCAAGGGTGAATTGGCGCGCGCCATTCACGGCTGGAGCAAGCGCTCGAAGAAGTCCTGCGTGACCATCAACTGCCCGTCGCTGACGGCAGAGCTGATGGAAAGCGAACTGTTCGGTCACAGCCGTGGCGCCTTTACCGGCGCCAGCGAAAGCACCTTGGGCCGAGTCAACCAGGCGGATGGCGGCACGCTGTTTCTCGACGAGATCGGAGATTTTCCCCTCACCTTGCAACCAAAGTTGCTGCGCTTCATTCAGGACAAGGAATATGAACGCGTGGGCGACCCGGTCACCCGACGCGCTGATGTACGCATTCTCGCGGCGACCAACCTGAACCTGGAAGACATGGTGCGCGAAGGCCGCTTCCGTGAAGACTTGCTCTACCGCCTGAATGTCATCACCTTGCACTTGCCACCGTTGCGTGAGCGCAGTGAAGACATTCTGACCTTGGCCGACCGCTTCCTGGCGCGCTTCGTCAAGGAATATGCCCGACCGGCACGCGGCTTCAGCGATGAAGCGCGCGAAGCACTGCTCAATTACCGCTGGCCGGGGAATATCCGAGAACTGCGAAACGTTGTGGAGCGAGCCAGCATCATCTGCCCCCAGGAAAAGGTTGAAATCAGCCACCTCGGGATGGCCGAGCAGCCGACCAACAATGCGCCGCGCATTGGGGCAGCGCTGAGTCTGGATGAGCTGGAGAAAGCCCACATCGGCGCGGTACTCGCCACCAGTGACACGCTGGATCAGGCGGCCCGCACTCTCGGTATCGACGCGTCGACCCTGTACCGCAAACGTAAACAGTACAACCTGTGAGCTGTACCCTATGAAGCTAGCGATGAAACTGCGCACTCGTTTGTTCCTGAGTATCTCAGCGCTGATCACCGTCGCCCTGCTGGGACTGGTTCTGGGACTGGTCAGTGTCATGCAAATGGCCAAGAGTCAGGAGTCGCTGATCCGCAGCAACTTCATCACGCTGGACCTTGGCCTCAAGCTGCGTCAGACCTTGGGCGACCAGTTGATCCTGATGCTGCAGGAGCAACCGGACCCCGAGGTACTGAAAACCTCAAAAGAGCAGTATTTCGCCTTGCTGGATGAGGGCATCGCCCATGAACAGCAAGACGGCAAGCTCAGCGGGTTCAGCCAGGCACGCGTTGACTACCTGAACTTCCTCAAGGCATTTGATGAAGCCCAGCAAAGCTCAGTGGCAAATAGCAAAAACCCGAAGCTGACCGAAACCTTTAACGCCTTGCGCAATGGCCTGATCGCCGAGCACAAGCACGCGCTGGATAATATCAACGAGAGTGAACACAAATCCCGCGACCGGGCGCTGTTGATTGCCGGTCTTCTGGGCCTGGTCGGGCTGGCAGTGTTGATCATCGGCTTCATTACGGCACACGGTATCGCCCGACGCTTTGGTGGCCCCATCGAAGCCTTGGCCAAGGCCGCCGACAAGATCGGGCAGGGTGATTTCGAAGTGACGCTGCCCATCTCGTCGGCCGCGGAAATGAACCAGCTGACCCGCCGCTTCGGCATCATGGCCGAAGCGTTGCGCCAACATCAGGCAACCAATGTCGACGAACTGCTGGCCGGCCAGCAGCGTCTGCAAGCGGTGCTCGACAGCATCGACGATGGCCTGCTGATGATCGATCGCCAAGGTCGCCTCGAACATCTCAACCCTGTGGCACAGCGCCAGCTGGGCTGGGACGAGGCACGCTTGGGGCAGGGCTTGGGCGAAGCATTGGGTCGCCCCGAAATGGATGAGCAACTGCAACTGGTGCTGCGCGGCGGCAACCTGGAGCGGGCACCTGAGGATTTGGAAGTGGAGGTCGAGGGCGAATTGCGCCTGCTGACCTACAGCCTGACGCCAGTCAGTCATACCCAAGGGCATATTCTTGGGGCGGTGATGGTGCTGCACGACGTGACCGAGCAGCGCGCTTTCGAGCGCGTGCGGAGCGAATTCGTCTTGCGGGCCTCCCACGAACTGCGCACGCCCGTCACCGGCATGCACATGGCCTTTGGTCTGTTTCGCGAGCGTGCGAAGTTTCCCGCAGAATCCCGTGAAGCGGACCTGCTGGATACGGTTAATGAAGAAATGCAGCGCTTGATGCAGCTGATCAACGACTTGCTCAACTTCTCGCGCTACCAGAACGGCCTGCAAAAACTCACGCTAGGGCCGTGCGATGTCACCGACTTGCTGGAACACGCACGGGCACGCTTTACTGAGCTGGCAAATGCTCAGCACGTCGAATTGCTGGTCGAAGCCCAATCCGGGTTGCCCAGGCTGTACGCAGACCAGGCCCAGCTTGAGCGCGTACTCGACAACCTTTTAGGCAACGCATTGCGCCATACCGCCGATGGCGGGCAAATTCGCCTGCAGGCGCGCCGGCATGGCGAGCGGGTGATTATCAGCGTCGAGGATAACGGCGAAGGTATCGCCTATGGCCAGCAGGGACGCATCTTCGAACCTTTCGTGCAGGTTGGACGCAAGAAAGGCGGCGCCGGCCTGGGGCTGGCGCTGTGCAAGGAAATCGTGCAACTGCACGGCGGGCGCATGGGCGTCTACTCGAGGCCGGGGCAGGGCACGCAGTTCTACATGGCGCTGCCGCTTTAGCGCCTAACTCCGGTTCAATGCGCGCAGGATTGCGGCGCTTTCGGCATCCGGCGTGCCATCAAACAGCGACGGCCGGAAATGCATCTGGAACGCCGCGATCACGTGCCGCGTGGCAACATCCAGCTCGCCGGTCTGTGGTGTCTGATAGCCCAACCGTGCCAACTCTTCCTGGAACCAAGTAATGCTCGGCAGATTAGCGGCGTACTGCATCTGGAATCGAGCGACGACCTGCGCATTCGGCCAGGCTCCCAGCCCTTCAGCCGCCAAGCGCTTCCACGGGAACAACGGGCCCGGATCGAGCTTGCGCAACGGCGCGATATCGCTATGGCCAATGATGTTCTTGGGATCGATGCCATTGCGCTTGCTGATGTCCTTGAGCAACACCACCAACGACTGCACCTGCGCCTCGGAATACGGGTACCAGACGCGGCCAGTCGGCGTGTCGCGATAACCCGGATTGACGATCTCGATACCAATGGAGCTGGAGTTGAGCCAGGTGCGGCCCATCCACTCGCTTTCCCCGGCGTGCCAGGCACGCTGGCTCTCATCCACCAGCTTATAGATGGTGCCTGAAGCATCATCGCCAATCAGGTAATGACTGCTGACCTGGCCATGCGTCAATAGCGCCAGGGAGCGTTCAAGGTTGGTGGAGGTGTAATGGACGACAACGAATTGCACACGATTGTCGTGATTGAGCGAAGGATGGCTGGTGTTCAGGCGAGGGCCGCTCGCGCAGCCGGCGAGCAGGAGCAGTACGAAGGCGAGGTAAAGGGATTTCATGGCAGAAGACATTACGCTGAAGACGATAATGCAACAGTGTAACGTACGGATTGTGCTTGAGCGGTCAAATTACAAAATGGAACATCTTTTACGCCGCCTGCACCTGATTACGTCCCGCGGCCTTCGCTCGATAAAGTGCTTCGTCGGCACGCTTTAGCGCCAAGTCACTGCGCTCACCCGGCTGGAACTGCGCCACGCCCATGGACACCGTAATCGTCACCGGCTCGCCCTTGAAATGGAAAGGGCACGCTTCGATCGCCGCGCGCAGCACCTCGCCCACGCCCAAGGCATCCGCCAAAGCGGAGTCAGGCATCAGCAACACAAACTCTTCACCACCAAACCGCGCAATAAAGTCAGTCGGGCGCAGGTACTTGCGCAGCACATTGGCGATGATCTTCAACACTTTGTCGCCCGCCAAGTGCCCATAGCCGTCGTTGACGCGCTTGAAGTGATCAAGGTCCAGCATGGCCAGCGACAGGCTGTTGCCGCGCTGGTGCCAAGCGTTGACTTCGTGGTCCAGACGCTCGCTCCAGGCCGCCCGGTTGGGCAGGCCGGTGAGCGGATCGATCAACGCCTTCTGGCGCTGGACTTCCAGATGCTCGCGATACCCCTGGGCTTCCTGTTCCATATTCGCCACCCGCTCAGCCAGCCCCTTGAGGCGCGCCGCCACTTCCTGCTCTCGCTGATCACGCTGCTGCTGATGTTGATCCATGGTGCCGAGCAGGCCTTCAAGGTGGCTCTCCAGCACGTGCTTGAGGCTGTCCAGGTCGGCCGCCTCCTGCACGCTGCTTTGCAGGCCGTCGACTTGCTCGCGAATCTGCGTGTCCAGCTCGCGCGCAGCCGAGCGGCTGTCAGCGTGGCCATCACTGGCCACTTGCAGATGGCCCTGGAACGCTTCGAGGCGCTCATTGAGCTGTTTGAGGTAAGCCTCGAACTCGTGCTGGCCGCTGTCGGTGATCGCCAGCATCAACACCGCCAGGTCATCAAGAATCGGCAACAGTTCGTACCAGTTCAAGCCATGAGCCAGGCGCTCGCGCATGGCTTCAGCCTGAGGACGGTGACGCTCGGGCAGTGACAGGTCTTCCAGCAGGCCAAGCAAGGTGTCTTCGATGTGCTTGGCAACCGAGCTGTACGAAGGCTCCGGCGAGTCCGGCAGTGCGTAGACGCCATCCGATTCCAACGCATCCGGGTCAGGCTCGGGACTTTCCAGCACAGGCGGGAGAGACAAGCTGCCAATGGCGGTTTCGTTCGGAGTGTCGACCTCGACCTGCGCTTCTTCGATAAAGGCGGCAAGTGCGCTTTCTGGAGCGGTTTCTTCAACCCGCGCCTCCACTGCTTCAGGTTCAGGTACCTCGGCGGGCAGAACGACAGGCTCCTCTGCAGCCGGCGCCTCGAAGACAAAGGTTTCGCCGGCAACCTCCGCTACTTTGACAGGCACAACGTGTTCGGGTTGTGACGCTGCCGGCGTTTGCGGCAGTGGCGCAAAGGCGCGCAAGGCTTGTGTCAGTTCTTCGGATTGCTCCGGCTCCTGAGGCTCAGGGGTGGGCTTGGGCGCAGCGGATTTTGGCGCAGCCGGCGCGGGTACAGCTTCAGCCACCGGCGCTTCATTCGAACCCTCTTTCGCGCCAAACAGGCGTTGCAGCAAACCCGGCCCAGGGCGCGGGGTTTCGCCATCCGGGTCCAGGTTATTCAGCGCCTGACCTTGCAGGCTGCTCAGCTCGCTGAGCAACAAAGGAATCTCGCGTGCCTGGCCGACTCGACCATCGAGTTGCTTGGCAAAGGTTTTCAGCGGGCGTGCCACTTCACGCGGCAGCGGCAGTTTTTGCAGCTGCGCAACCAGGGCCGTGAGCGCAGTGCTGATCTGGTCAACCCGGGTTTCGCGGCGCTGTTCCGAATCCAGCACCGCCTTTTCAAGGCGCGGCAGCAGGGCCGCGAGGGCGGCGTCCATGTCGTCGGTACGCACGACGTCGCGCATCTCTTTCATGCACTGGTCAACCGCGCGATCGGTGCCCTCAGCCGCCAGCGTGCTGCGCACCAGGCCTCGACGTAACAGGTCGAGACGGGCAGCCCAGCGACGTTCGAGCTTGTCTTGCTGCTCGACGCTTTTCAGGTATTTCTCTTTCCAGCGCTGGGCGTCGTCGCTCATGCAAGGGGTCCGCGAGGGCCTGGGCTCAACGCGGGTAATGCATCAGCCGTAAGCGAACCCGGCAGACGAATCTCTACCGCGACCGGCAGGTGATCGGAGATGGGCTGCGCCAGTACTTGCACACTTTCGAGTGTGAGTGTCGGACTGAGCAGGATGTGGTCGAGACAGCGTTGCGGGCGCCAACTGGGGAACGTGGCTTCGACTTGCGGCGCCAGTAACCCGAGGTCCCGCAACGGGGAATTCTGCAGCAGGTCGTTGGCATGGGTGTTCATGTCACCCATCAGTACCTGGTGCTTGTAGTTGCCAATTAATTCACGAATGTAGGCGAGCTGCAGGTTGCGCGTACGCCCCCCGAGCGCCAGGTGCATCATCACCACCACCAAGGCTTCGGGGCCTTCGCCGAAACGCACGAGGATCGCCCCGCGCCCTTTGGGGCCTGGCAAGGGGTGATCTTCGATGGCGGTCGGTTTCAAGCGGCTGAGCACACCATTGCTGTGCTGCGCCAGACGCCCGAGGTTGCGGTTGAGTTGCTGATACCAGTACGGGAACGCGCCGAGCTGCGCCAGGTGTTCCACCTGGTTGATGTAGCCGGAGCGTATGCTGCCGCCGTCAGCTTCCTGCAGGGCGACCAAATCGAAGTCGTTCAGCAGGTTGCCGATTTTTTGCAGGTTAACGGCACGCCCATTGTGGGGCAGCAAATGCTGCCAGCCACGGGTGAGGTAGTGCCGATACTTTTCGGTGCTGATGCCCACCTGAATATTGAAGCTGAGCAAGCGCAGGCGGCTATCTGCCGGAAGGCCTGTGGATTCCAGGTGATGCTCGTTGACCTTCGCATCATGCAGGCCAACGACACGTTCAGTACCCCAGCGGCGCATGGTAGGCCCCTTACTTGGCTGCGCGCTCTTTGGCGATCAGTTGGTCGGCAACGTTCAGCGCTTGCTCTTCGCCACCAGCACTGCCGATGTCGAAACGGTATTTACCGTTAACGATCAGCGTAGGTACGCCTTGTACGCCGTACTTCTGGGCAAGCTCTTTGTATTGGGCCATCTTGCCCTTCACAGCGAACGAGTTGAACGTTTCAAGGAATTTGGTTTTATCGACGCCCTGAGTGGCGACGAAATCAGCCATATCTTCAGGTTTGACCAGGCGCTTGCCTTCTTTCTGAATGGCATTGAACACCGCTGCGTGCACTTTGTGCTCTACACCCATGGTGTCCAGCGTGATGAAGAGTTGACCATGAGCATCCCATGGGCCGCCGAACAACGCTGGAACGCGTTTGAAATTCACATCCTCAGGCAGCTTCTCGACCCATGGATTGATGACCGGCTCAAAAGCATAGCAATGCGGGCAGCCATACCAGAACAGCTCCACGACTTCGATCTTGCCTGGCACCGAAACCGGCACCGGGTTGGCCAATTCAACGTAGGTTTTACCGGCTTCAAGCGGCACATTATCGGCAGCTTGTGCGGTCATGCCGAAGAGGCTGGCAGTGACGAGAGCGGCGCTGAGGATCAGATTACGCATGCTTTACTCCTGGACAAATAAAGTCGCCTCACGCGACCTTTAGGTGTGACAGGTCTACGCGGGCATGAGTTCGTTAGTGTAACGGCACCGGCCACAAAAAAGGGCGGCCTAAGCCACCCTTTTTATGCTTGCATCGATGGATTAATCGAGCGTTAACGTCCTGCCCGGATCAGTGCAGACCCTGGATGTAGCTGGACAGCGCTTCGATGTCTTTATCCGACAGCTTGGCCGCAATATCAGTCATCATTTTGTTACCCGCGTCGCCATCGATATAGCGAACCTTCTCGCGAAAATCCTTCAATTGCTTGGCCGTGTACTGAGCATGTTGACCACTCAGGTGAGGGAAGCCCGCCGCTGCGACACCGCCGCCGTCCGGAATGTGGCAAGCCTTGCACGCCGGCATGCCGCCGATAGGCTGGTCTTCGGCGAGTTTGCCGCCACGGAACAACGCTTGGCCTTTTTCGACCAGTTTCGGGTCGGCAGCTCCCACACTGCCTTTCTGGTTGGCAAAATACGCCGCGATGTCCGCCAGGTCTTGATCGCTGAGGTTGGTCAGCAAGCCGGTCATTTCCAGCACCGTGCGCTTGCCGTCCTTGATGTCGTGCATCTGCTTGGTCAGGTAACGTTCACCCTGGCCGGCGAGTTTGGGGAAGTTCGGCGCCGGGCTATTGCCATCCGGTCCATGGCAAGCACCACACACGGCGGCTTTCGCCTGACCCGCTGTAGCGTCGCCTGCAGCATGGGCAACACTGGTGATGCCCAAGGTCAACAGCAGACTCACGATCAGTTTGTTCATCAGCTAATCCAACTACGGCTAAGGGTTTAAGAGTTATCTACCGGGTTTACTCACCATCAATTCAATGATGGCCTGGTAATCCTCAGTACTGCAGTCCATGCACAAACCACGCGGCGGCATTGCCTTGAAACCCTGGGTCACGTGTTGCACCAACGTGTCCATGCCCTTAGCCAGTCTTGGCTGCCAGGCTGCCTGGTCACCCCGTTTGGGGCGTTAGGCAGCTGGCCGGCATGGCAAGCTACGCAAACTCGGTTGTACACCGCCTCCGGATCCTGTGTAGCCTGAGCGCCGTAAAGCGGAATCAGGACACCAAAAGCGAGCAACCATCGGGTCATACATCGACCTTTTCAGGGTTTGAGAGCGTTTTGCGTTCTAATGCGCAATGAAGGTCTTTCGCTCCCGTGAACCTCATCCTTCGCTGGGACAAAGCACACACAAAATCTGCGGCATTATATACTGGCGCTACTGAAACGGAAACGACACCGCTTGCCGCACCCTTTTTCGGCACCGCCCACATCGGAAATCTCATGCAACTCAAGAATCCCATCCTCGGCCTGTGCCAACAGTCCACGTTTATGCTCAGCGCCGCCAAAGTAGACCAATGCCCCGATGACGAAGGCTTTGAAGTCGCCTTTGCCGGTCGTTCCAACGCCGGCAAGTCCAGCGCGTTGAACACCCTGACCCATGCCAGCCTGGCACGCACCTCGAAAACCCCGGGCCGCACGCAACTTCTCAATTTCTTCAAGCTAGACGATGATCGGCGTCTGGTCGACCTGCCGGGCTACGGTTACGCAAAAGTACCTATCCCGTTGAAGCTGCACTGGCAGCGTCACCTGGAGGCTTACCTGGGTGGCCGGGAGAGTTTGAAGGGTTTGATTTTGATGATGGACATCCGTCATCCAATGACCGACTTCGACCTGCTGATGCTCGATTGGGCCGTGGCCAGCGGCATGCCGATGCATATCCTGCTGACCAAGGCAGACAAACTGACCTACGGCGCAGCCAAGAACACCCTGCTCAAAGTGCAGTCCGAGATCCGTAAGGGTTGGGGTGATGCGATCACCATCCAGCTGTTCTCGGCGCCCAAGCGCATGGGCCTGGAAGACGCCTACACTGTGTTGGCCGGTTGGATGGAATTGGCGGACAAGGGCGCGGAAGTCGCGGAATAACTTTTCTGCAGGCAAAAAAAACCCCGGACTTCGTATGGGGAGGGGAAGTTCGGGGTCCAAGTTCCGGACCGCTAGGGCGGGGTCCAGATATCTGCCAACACTTAACACAACATAGGAGCATTGAAGGGCTTCACCACCCATTCAGTAACTCTGAGTAGCAGTTCACAGGTTAAGTTCCGGCAGGTTAAAAAAACTATTGGAAATAACTGACACCGTTTTCCGATCTAAAGCGCTCTGCCACCACCCCGGCAGTGGCAGAGCCGCGAAATCAGTGCGCCTCGTCCCAGTTATCGCCCACGCCTACGTCCACCACCAACGGTACATCCAGCTTGGCCGCTGCGCTCATGTACTCGCGGACCTTCTCGCTGACGTGCGCAACCAAATCCTCGCGCACCTCAAGCACCAGTTCATCGTGCACTTGCAGGATGACCTTGGCATCCAGGCCTGACTCCGTCAGCCAGTTATCCACCAACACCATGGCCTTCTTGATGATGTCCGCCGCGGTGCCCTGCATCGGCGCGTTGATCGCCGTGCGCTCTGCAGCTGCTCGCTCCTGAGGCTTGTTGGAATTGATATCCGGCAAGTACAGCCGACGCCCGAAGAAGGTTTCTACATAGCCTTGATCGGCCGCTTGAGCACGCGTGCGCTCCATGTACTCGCGAACGCCAGGGTAGCGCGCGAAATACACGTCGATATACGCCTTGGCGGTCTTGGTATCGACGCCGATATCCTTGCCAAGCTTCTGCGCGCCCATGCCGTAGATCAGTCCAAAGTTGATCGCCTTGGCACTGCGACGCTGGTTGGAACTGACCTCAGCCAACTCAACCTTGAACACCTCGGCCGCTGTAGCGGTGTGCACGTCCAAGTCGTTACGGAACGCGTTCATCAAGCCCTCGTCCTTGGACAAGTGCGCCATGATCCGCAGCTCGATCTGCGAATAGTCCGCCGCCAGCAGCTTGTAGCCCTTGGGCGCGACAAACGCCTGGCGAATCCGCCGCCCTTCAGCGGTGCGCACCGGAATGTTCTGCAGGTTCGGATCGCTCGAAGACAATCGCCCGGTCGCCGCCACAGCCTGATGATAAGAGGTGTGAATACGCCCGGTACGCGGGTTGATCTGCTCGGGCAGCCGGTCGGTGTAGGTGCTTTTCAGCTTACTCATGCTGCGGTACTGCATCAGCACTTTGGGCAGCAGGAAGTCGTCTTCAGCCAACTTGGCCAGCACTTCCTCGGCCGTGGACGCCTGCCCCTTGCCCGTCTTTTTCAACACCGGCAGCCCAAGCTTCTCGTAGAGAATCGCCCCGAGCTGTTTGGGCGAACCCAGGTTGAATTCTTCACCGGCGATCTCGAACGCCTGGCGCTCCAGCTCAACCATCTTGTTACCCAGCTCGATGCTCTGGATGCCCAACAGGTCCTTATCCACGAATGCGCCCTGGCGCTCGATACGCGCCAGCACCGGCACCAACGGGATTTCGATATCCGTCAGCACACTGGCCAGGCTCGGTATGGCTGACAGCTGTGCATGCAACGCCTGGTGCAGGCGCAGGGTTATATCCGCATCTTCAGCTGCGTATGGCCCGGCCTGCTCAAGCGCGATCTGGTCGAATGTCAGTTGCTTGACGCCTCTGCCGGCGATGTCCTGGAAGCTGACAGTGTCGTAGTCCAGGTACTTCTTGGCCAAGCTGTCCATGTCGTGCCGGGTCGCGGTGGAATTCAACACGTAGGATTCAAGCATGGTGTCGAAGGCGATGCCGCGCACGGTGATGCCGTGCGCAGGGTCACCACCGATGGCGCAATTGGCCAGGATGTTCATGTCGAACTTGGCGTGCTGGCCGACCTTGAGTTTGGTCGGGTCTTCGAGCAGCGGCTTCAACGCCAACAGAACCGTGTCGCGATCCAACTGCTCGGGCGCACCGACATAGGAATGGGTCAACGGGATGTAGGCGGCTTCATGCGGCTGCACGGCGAAGGAAACCCCAACCAACTGCGCTTTTTGCGCGTCGATCCCGGTGGTTTCGGTATCGAATGCGAACAGCTTGGCGTCGTTGAGCTTCTTCAGCCAGCTATCGAAAGTCGCCTGGTCCAGGATGGTCGTGTAGGACGCCTCCACCGGCGCGGCCGCTACTACCTCAGCCACGGCTTCGGCAGACGGCGCCGCCTCGGTCGAAGCCTTGAGCTCGACACGCTTGGCGTCGCGCTGAATCTCATCAATCCAGCTCTTGAACTCCAGCAGCGTGTACAGCTCCAGCAGCTTTTCACGGTCAGGCTCGATCAGGTGCAGATCTTCCAGGCCTACATCCAGCGGTACGTCGATTTTGATCGTCGCCAGTTGATAGGACAGGAACGCCATCTCCTTGTGCTCTTCCAGCTTGGCCGGCAGGTTCTTGGCCCCGCGAATCGGCAGGGTCGGCACGATATCCAACTGCTCATAAAGCTCTTTGAGGCCGCCATTCACGCCTACGAGCAAGCCGGACGCAGTCTTCGGGCCAATGCCCGGAACGCCCGGGATGTTGTCGGACGAATCGCCCATCAGTGCCAGGTAATCGATGATCTGCTCGGGAGCGACACCGAATTTCTCCTTCACGCCCTCAATGTCCATCGCGCTACCGGTCATGGTGTTGACCAAGGTAATGTGCCCGTCGACCAACTGCGCCATGTCCTTGTCGCCAGTAGAAATCACCACCGGGCGGTCTGCCGCCGCACTGCTGCGGGCCAAAGTGCCGATGACGTCATCGGCCTCGACGCCTTCGACGCACAGCAGCGGGAAGCCCAGCGCGATGACGCTTTGGTGCAGCGGCTCGATTTGCAGGCGCATGTCATCGGGCATGCTCGGGCGGTTGGCCTTGTATTCGGCGAACATTTCATCGCGAAAGGTCCCACCCTTGGCGTCGAAAACAACGGCGAACGGGCTGTCCGGGTACTGCCTGCGCAGGCTTTTGAGCATGTTCAACACGCCCTTGACCGCACCGGTCGGCAGGCCTTTGGAGGTGGTCAGCGGTGGCAGCGCGTGAAAGGCGCGGTACAGATAAGAAGAACCGTCCACCAGGACGAGGGGGGCTTGGCTCATGAGCAGGATCAACCTTTTCGGCGGGTCAGGCGCTAGAATAGCCGGACCAATGACGACAAAGGGACAAGGTTATCATGCGTACAGTAAATCGCCTGTTGTTGACCGGCTTGATTGCGTTCTTGCCGCTGGCCGCCACGGCAGCTGACAGCGCACCCTCGGCAGACCCGGAAGTCACGATCCGCACCGAAGGTGATAGAACCATCCAGGAGTACCGCCAAAACGGTTTCCTGTACGCGATCAAGGTCACCGTAAAGGGCGCGCCGCCATATTTCCTGGTGCGCGCGGACGGAACCGATGCGAACTTCATCCGTTCTGACCAGCCGGATATGCTGATTCCGTCATGGAAGATCTTCGAATGGAAATGATTTCTTAACTTAAATTGGCGCCGCCCCTCGCGGCGCCCGTACTGGCAGTTTTAACCATGTCTGTGTTCACCCCGCTGGCTCGGCCCGAGCTGGAAACCTTTCTCGCCCCTTACGGGCTCGGCCGCCTGCTTGATTTCCAGGGGATTGCCGCCGGTAGCGAAAACACCAACTTCTTTGTCAGCCTGGAACAGGGCGAATTCGTCCTGACCCTGGTTGAGCGCGGCCCAGTCGCAGAAATGCCGTTTTTCATCGAACTGCTCGACGTGCTCCATGACGCTGACTTGCCGGTGCCCTATGCGCTGCGCACCACCGACGGCGTGGCCTTGCGCGAATTGAAGGGCAAACCGGCGCTGCTGCAACCACGCCTGGCCGGCAAACATATCAAGGAAGCCAACGCGCAGCATTGCGCCCAGGTTGGCGACCTGCTCGGCCATTTGCACCTGGCCACTCAGGGCGAGAAAGTGCTGGAGCGCAAGACTGATCGCGGGCTGGACTGGATGCTCACCGAAGGTGCGCAGCTGATCTCGCACCTTAACGACGCGCAGCAGCGCCTGCTGCAAGACGCGCTGAGCGAGATCGAAACCCACAAGGCTCACATTCTCGCGCTGCCACGCGCCAACGTTCACGCCGATCTGTTCCGCGATAACGCGATGTTCGAAGGCACACACCTGACCGGGCTGATCGACTTTTACAACGCTTGCTCAGGCCCGATGCTGTACGACGTGGCGATCGCCTTGAATGACTGGTGTTCGGACGCCGAGGGCGCGATTGATGGGCAACGCGCCCGTGCACTGCTAGGTGCCTACGCGGGCCTGCGGTCATTCACGGCCAAGGAAGCGGAATTGTGGCCAACGATGCTGCGGGTGGCGTGTGTGCGCTTCTGGCTGTCACGCCTGATCGCCGCGGAGTCGTTTGCCGGGCAGGACGTGTTGATTCATGACCCTGCGGAGTTCGAGCATCGGCTGGCGCAGCGTCAGCAGGTCACGCTCCATCTGCCGTTCGCGCTCTAAAGCTGCACTCGGTCAGAAAATGTGGGAGCGGGCTTGCTCGCGAATGCGGTGGGTCAGTAACAGAGGTATTTACTGACACTCCCATTCGCGAGCAAGCCCGCTCCCACACAAGCCCGCTCCCACAGTGGTTCTGTGTCGTCTATTACAACGACTCCAGGCACCCAGCCAGGTCATTCCCCAACTTCTCCAGCACCTGCTCGTAACCCTGCGCTGTGGCCGGGGTGTAACCGCCCAACGCATCCAACTCCGCCAACTTCACCGGCAACCCCGCCACCAACGTCTCAGCCAAGCGCGGACGCAACGGCGGCTCGCTGAACACACAGGTCTTGCCGACTTCCTGCAACCGCGTACGCATTGCTGCCACGTGCTGGGCGCCGGGCTGCACTTCGGCGGCCACGCTGAATACGCCAGCGTGCTTGAGCCCGTAAGCGTCTTCGAAGTAATCAAAGGCCTCGTGGAACACGAAGTAAGGCTTGTCGCCCACACTCGCCAAGCGCGCCTTCAAACGGGCATCCAACGCATCCAGACGCTCATCGAATGCCTGCACGTTGCTCTGATACCGCGCGGCATTGGCCGGGTCGGCAGTGCTCAGGTCAGCCGCCATGCGCGCCGCAATCACCCGAGCGTTGACCGTCGACAACCACAAATGCGCATCCAGGCTGCCTGGGCGGTGATCATGGTCATGTTCGTCAGCATCATCGGCGTGCGAGTGGCTATCTTCGGCGAAACGCCGCAACTTCATCCCCGCAAGATCCTGCACCGCCACGGTTGGCAGGCTTCGGCCTTTAAGCACGCGCGGCAGAAAGCTTTCCATGTCCGGGCCGATCCAATAAAGCAGGTCCACCGACTGCACGCGCCGTACGTCGGATGGACGCAGGGCGTAGTTGTGCGGCGAAGCGCCGGGCGGCAACAACACCTCGGGAATGGCCACACCGTCCTGCACAGCCGCGGCAATCAACTGTAACGGCTTGATGCTCGTCAGCACCTTGACCTCGGCCTGAGCGGCCCCAGCAATGAACAAACTGGTGACAAATACGACAAAAACGGGAAAAAGTCGGGACACGATGACCACTCAATGACGTAGGAACGGGTAACATAATAACGTCTCTATCAAATGTCTGTCGCCGCTCATGCCTAAAACACCCATTGCCAGCCGCCCCCACGACCACTCTCACTGCGTGCACACCGCGCTGTCGGAGGCCGATACCCTGTGCGCACAGAAGGGCCTGCGCCTGACCGCGTTGCGTCGTCGGGTGCTGGAACTGGTGTGGCAAAGCCACAAGCCGCTGGGCGCCTACGACATTCTTGGCGTGCTCAGCGAGCAGGACGGCCGTCGCGCCGCGCCGCCAACGGTGTACCGCGCGCTGGATTTCCTGCTGGAAAACGGCCTGGTGCACCGCATCGCCTCGCTCAATGCCTTTGTTGGCTGCAACCACCCGGAACACGCGCATCAGGGCCAGTTCCTGATCTGCCGCGAGTGCCATGCGGCCATCGAGCTTGAACAAAAAAGCATCAGCGACGCCATCATCAAAAGCTCGGCCGACGTCGGCTTCAGGGTCGAAGGGCAAACGGTCGAAGTGGTCGGGCTCTGCTCGGGTTGCCAGGGGGCTTGATGAGCAATGCGTTAATCCGCCTCGAAGGGGTTGGTGTCACGTTCGCCGGGCAAAACGTGCTGGATAACATCGGGCTGAGCGTCGAGCCGGGCCAGATCGTCACGCTGATCGGCCCCAATGGCGCCGGCAAGACCACGCTGGTGCGCGCAGTACTCGGTTTGTTGAAGCCGGACAGTGGCAGCGTATGGCGCAAGCCCAAGCTACGCGTCGGTTACATGCCGCAAAAATTGCACGTCGACCCGACACTGCCGCTGTCCGTGCTGCGCTTTTTGCGCCTGGTGCCCGGTGTAGACCGCGCCCGCGCGCAGGCTGCGCTCAAGGAGGTCGGTGCCGAACAGGTGATCGACAGCCCGGTGCAAAGCATCTCCGGCGGCGAAATGCAGCGCGTGCTGCTGGCCCGCGCCTTGCTGCGCGAGCCTGAACTGCTGGTGCTTGATGAACCCGTGCAAGGCGTTGACGTTGCCGGCCAGGCCGAGCTGTACAGCCTGATTACCCGCCTGCGTGACCGCCACGGCTGTGGCGTGTTGATGGTCTCCCACGACCTGCACCTGGTCATGAGCACCACCGATCAGGTGGTGTGCCTCAACCGCCACGTTTGCTGCTCCGGCCATCCGGAGCAGGTCAGTAGCGACCCGGCGTTTGTCGAGCTGTTCGGCAAGAATGCCCCGAGCCTGGCGATCTATCACCACCATCACGACCACGCCCATGATTTGCACGGCGCCGTGGTTGACGATCCCGCCACCCGTCACACACACGTTCATGGAGATAGCTGCAAGCATGGCTGATTTTCTGCTCTACGCCCTGCTGGCAGGCTTGGCTCTGGCGCTGGTGGCGGGCCCGTTGGGCTCGTTTGTGGTCTGGCGGCGCATGGCCTATTTTGGCGACACGTTGTCGCATGCCGCGCTGCTGGGCGTGGCCATGGGCTTTTTGCTGGACGTGAGCCCGACCATCGCCGTCACCGTGGGCTGCCTGCTGCTGGCGGTGCTGCTGGTGACCCTGCAACAGCGCCAACCGCTGGCCTCCGACACACTGCTGGGGATCCTGGCGCCGAGCACCCTGTCCCTGGGCCTGGTGGTGCTGAGCTTCATGCATGAAGTGCGCATCGACCTGATGGCCTACCTGTTCGGCGACCTGCTGGCGATCAGCCCTACAGACCTTGCGTGGATCCTCGGTGGCAGCGCCGCCGTGCTGCTCTTGCTGGTGGCTCTGTGGCGCCCGTTGCTGGCGATCACCGTGCATGAAGAGCTGGCCACGGTGGAAGGTTTGCCCGTGCCCGCCCTGCGCATGACCCTGATGCTGTTGATCGCGGTGGTGATTGCTGTCGCGATGAAGATTGTCGGCGTATTGTTGATCACCTCGCTGCTGATCATTCCCGCAGCCGCCGCCCAACGCCATGCGCGCTCACCCGAGCAAATGGCGATCGGCGCCAGCCTGTTGGGCATGCTTGCGGTGTGCGGGGGCCTGGCGCTGTCGTGGTTCAAGGACACGCCAGCCGGCCCGTCGATTGTCGTCACGGCGGCCGCCCTCTTTCTGCTGAGTTTTGTCCTGCCCCGTCGAGGGGTGTAGACTTGCTCGCTTTTTGCGCAACTAGAGAGTCGCAGGAATGAAGCTGTTCAACGCCCGTTATCTGCTCCTTGCCGCATTTTCCCTGCTGCTGGGCGCCTGTCAAAGTACGCCGCCCGCCGCCCCCGAGGTACCGGACGCACGCGCTGCGGCCATCGCGCAGCTGGAGCAAAACCTGGCCAGCAGCGAGCTTGCCACTGCCGAAGACGAATTGGCCGCATTACAGGCCCAGTCGCCCAACGACCCGGCCCTTGAGCCTTACCAGCGTCAATTGGCCGAAGCCTACTTGCAGCGCAGCCAGATTGTGCTGCAAAAAGGCGATGTCAACGCTGCCGCCACGGCCCTGAGCCGTGCACGTGCGCTGATGCCCAAGGCCCCGGCACTGACCGGTGGCGTCAACAGCGCCATCAGCCATGCGCGCAAAGCCGAGCTGGATAAAGCCGAAGCCGCCTTGAAAGCCGCTGAAGCCAAGCCGCCGGCCAAGGTCATCGACCCGGCCGCTGAAAGCACCACTGTGGCGCTGAACCTCGTCGATATCGAAGAACTTCGCCATCAACTGGACGCGATCGCCACCGACGTGGTGAATTACCAGTGCGACGTGACCATTCAGGCGCCGCGCACGCAGGACTACCCGTGGCTGGCCACATTGCTGACCAAACGGGTGAAGCGAATTGATTCGGGGTATGACCTGAAGATTCACCGGCAGATTGTGAAACACATTCCGGCGCAGGTAGTGCTGATTCCGCGCAAGGCGCAATAAAAGCATCGCAGGCAAGCCCGCTCCCACATTTTGAACTGTGAATACATTCAAATGTGGGAGCGGGCTTGCCCGCGATGGCGATCTAACAAACAGCCGATAACTTAAGCCGGAATAGCCTTAGCCTTCGGCTCACGATCCCAAACCCGGTGCTGTGCAATCGCGGCAAAGAACGCCTTGAACGCTTTCGCATCCGACCCCACGATCAGCCCCGCATCCACTTCAAGCTTCAGCAGATCCAGCAACGGCTTGGCATCATTGGCAACCGTGATCGCCTTCAGGTGCTTGTACGCCTCCAGCAGGAAGTGCAACGCCACACCATCACCGCTCAATGCCTGCACCGACTTGGCGCCGCCCGGTACGAACACCGCGTCAAAGGCAATCGACGGCATGCCTTCCATCGACGCATCCACCTTCAGGCTCTTGCCATCGGCGGTGGTCACCGGCGCCGAAGTTGGCCCCAGCAGCTTGGCGTGTGCACCTTCAGCCTCCAGCGCTTTCTTCAACGCAGCAATTGCCGCGCCGTCCACGCCGTTAGCCGCGAGGATCGCAACTTTGCGCGTTTTGATATCGCCCGACAGCAGGTTCACCTGGCTTAGCGCCGGCGACTCTTTGAGCGAAGACTCACGCGGTGGCACGGTGCCTTTGGTTGGCGCCGGCAAACCGAGGTTCTGTGCTACGCGCTTGGCCAGCTCCAGGTCGATGTTGGCCAGAATCTCGTTGACCTGACGGGCGCGGATAAACTCACGCTCCACCTTGCCTAACTCGAAGCTGTACGCCGCGATGATGTGCTCTTTCTCGTGGTGGCTCATGCTGTGGAAAAACAGCGTGGCTTGCGAGAAGTGATCGCCAAACGACTCGCTGCGCTCACGCACTTTGTTGGCGTCGACACGTTCGTAATAGGTCTCGAAACCGCCATCCTGCGCAGCCGGTGGCGTTTCTTTTGGCCAGCCGCCGTCAATCGAGTTCGGCTCGTAGGCCGCGCGACCCTTGTCGATCACGGTGCGATGCTGAGCGTCGCGCTGACCGTTATGGAACGGCGTGACCGGCCGATTGATCGGCAGCTCATGAAAGTTCGGGCCACCGAGACGGCTGATCTGAGTATCCGTGTAGGAAAACAGACGGCCTTGCAGCAGTGGGTCGTTGGTGAAGTCGATACCCGGCACGATATGGCCTGGGCAAAAAGCCACCTGTTCAACCTCAGCGAAGAAGTTATCCGGGTTACGGTTAAGCACCATTTTGCCCAGCGGCGTAATCGGCACCAATTCTTCAGGGATGATCTTGGTCGGGTCGAGCAGGTCGAAGTCGAACTTGTGCTCGTCTTCTTCCGCAACGATTTGCACGCCCAATTCCCACTCAGGGTAGTCGCCGCTTTCAATGGCTTCCCACAGGTCGCGACGGTGGTAATCGGTATCTTTACCGGCAAGCTTTTGCGCTTCGTCCCACACCAGCGAGCAGGTGCCCACTTTTGGATGCCAGTGGAATTTCACAAAGCTCGACTTACCTTCGGTATTGATCAAGCGGAAGGTGTGAATGCCAAAGCCCTGCATGGCGCGCAGACTTTTGGGGATGGCACGGTCGGACATGGCCCACAGCACCATGTGCGCGGATTCTGGCTGCAGCGAGACGAAATCCCAGAACGTGTCGTGGGCAGAACCGCCGGTGGGAATCTCGTTATGCGGCTCAGGTTTGACCGCGTGCACGAAGTCAGGAAACTTGATCGCGTCCTGAATAAAGAACACCGGCATGTTGTTGCCCACCAGGTCGAAGTTACCTTCGTCGGTGAAGAACTTCACAGCAAAACCGCGCACGTCACGCACCGTATCGCCCGAGCCACGCGGGCCCTGCACGGTGGAGAACCGCACAAACACCGGGGTTTTATGCTCGGGGTTGCGCAGGAAACCGGCCTTGCTCAGCGCCGAATGGTTCTCATAGGTCTGGAAATAGCCGTGGGCGCCAGTGCCGCGAGCATGCACGATGCGCTCCGGGATACGCTCATGGTCAAAGTGCGTGATTTTTTCACGCATGATGAAGTCTTCCAGCAGCGATGGGCCACGGGCACCGACTTTCAGGGTGTTCTGGTTGTCAGAAATCTTTACGCCTTGATTGGTGCGCAGCGCCTGGCCGGTTGCGTCGGAACGGAACTCTTCCAGGGCCTGCAGCTTGGCGTTGGTGTTGCCACGGTCCAGGGTATCGGTGCCCGCGAGCTCACTCTTCGGCGGGGTAGCTGGCTTCTTGGTACTCATCAGTCAAAACTCCTTATTCAAATTGGCCAGAGCGGTCCCCGGCTCGTTTGAGCAAACCCCCAGGCACGGCACCTGGGAAATTGAGTTGCTTAAGTAGTGACTGACACGGATTTGCACCGTTCCTTTTTTATGACCTTTGATCGCGTTATTGCCAAATCGCTGGTTGAATGCGAAATAAATGCTAAGAAACACTATACGGACAGGCTAAAATGCGCGCCCGGCTAACCGCTGATCCCTTTTCCATGCGCCCCACAAGGTTCGCTACGTGATCGAGTTTCATAACGTCCATAAAACCTACCGCGTCGCCGGTAAGGAAATCCCCGCGCTGCACCCCACCAGCCTGCGTGTCGAAAACGGCCAGGTGTTCGGCCTGATTGGCCACTCCGGTGCGGGAAAAAGTACCCTGTTGCGTCTGATCAACCGCCTGGAGCAACCCAGCGGTGGCCAGATCAATGTCGACGGCGAAGAAGTCACCGCCCTGGACGCCAATGGCCTGCGCCGTTTCCGCCAGCAAGTCGGGATGATCTTCCAGCACTTCAACCTGCTGGCCTCCAAGACCGTTGCCGACAACGTGGCGCTGCCGCTGACGCTGGCTGGCGAACTGTCGCGCAAGGAAATCGACCAGCGCGTGGCTGAGTTGCTCGCCCGTGTCGGCTTGTCGGACCACGCCAAGAAATACCCGGCGCAGTTGTCCGGTGGCCAGAAGCAGCGCGTCGGTATCGCCCGCGCCCTGGCAACCAAGCCAAAAATTCTGCTGTGCGACGAAGCCACCAGCGCCCTCGACCCGCAAACCACCGCCTCGGTGCTGCAACTGCTGGCCGAGATCAACCGCGAGTTGAAGCTGACCATCGTGCTGATCACCCACGAGATGGACGTGATCCGCCGCGTATGCGACCAAGTGGCGGTGATGGATGCTGGCGTGATCGTCGAGCAAGGTTCGGTGGCCGATGTGTTCCTGCACCCCAAGCACCCGACCACCAAGCGCTTTGTGCAAGAAGCGGATCAGGTCGACGAAAGCGAGCAGCGCGATGACTTTGCTCACGTGCCAGGCCGTATCGTGCGTCTGACGTTCCAGGGCGAAGCAACCTACGCGCCGCTGCTGGGTACCGTCGCCCGCGAAACCGGCGTGGACTACAGCATCCTCGCCGGTCGTATTGACCGCATCAAAGACATTCCCTACGGCCAACTGACCCTCGCCGTCACCGGTGGGGACATGGACGCCGCTTTCGCCCGCTTTACCGCGGCAGACGTCCACATGGAGGTTCTGCGCTAATGGAAATCCTGTTGAGTTTCTTCGCCAATATCGACTGGTCCGAGATCTGGCTCGCCACCGGCGACACCATGACCATGCTGCTCGGTTCGCTGTTCTTTACCATCCTGCTCGGCCTGCCACTGGGTGTGCTGCTGTTTCTGACCAGCCCGCGCCAACTGTTCGAACAAAAAGGCCTGTACGCGCTGCTGTCGCTGATCGTGAACATCCTGCGTTCGCTGCCGTTCATCATCCTGCTGATCGTGATGATCCCGTTCACCATACTGATCACCGGCACCTCACTGGGCGTGGCCGGTGCGATTCCGCCACTGGTCGTAGGCGCGACGCCGTTCTTCGCGCGCCTGGTGGAAACCGCCTTGCGTGAAGTGGACCGCGGCATCATCGAAGCCACGCAGTCCATGGGTGCCAGCACGCGTCAGATCATCATCAATGCACTGCTGCCCGAAGCGCGGCCCGGTATTTTCGCTGCGATTACGGTGACGGCCATTACACTGGTTTCCTACACGGCCATGGCCGGTGTTGTCGGCGCCGGCGGCTTGGGCGACCTGGCGATCCGCTTTGGTTACCAGCGCTTCCAGACTGACGTGATGGTTGTCACTGTGGTGATGCTGCTGATCCTGGTGCAAATTCTGCAAACCGTCGGCGATAAGCTGGTGGTGCACTTTTCTCGAAAATAACGGCCATGGCCGGCCCCCGCCGGCGCATGCCCGAACAAGGAGCTTGCTGGATGAAAAAACTACTGGTTGCTTTCGCTGCCGTTGCCGCGTTTTCCGCCCACGCTGCCGAGACCCTCACGGTCGCCGCGTCGCCAGTGCCGCACGCGGAAATCCTGGAGTTTGTGAAGCCCGCACTCGCCAAAGAAGGCGTGGACCTGCAGGTCAAAGTCTTCACCGACTACGTGCAGCCGAACGTACAAGTGGCTGAAAAGCGCCTGGACGCCAACTTCTTCCAGCACCAGCCGTACCTGGATGAGTTCAACAAGGCCAAGGGCACTCACCTGGTGAGCGTCGGTGCCGTGCACCTGGAGCCCTTGGGCGCCTACTCCAGCAAGTACAAAAAACTCGAAGACCTGCCGGATGGCGCCAATGTCGTGATCCCGAACGACGCCACCAACGGTGGCCGCGCGTTGCTGCTGCTGGCCAAGCACAACCTGATCACCCTGAAGGACCCGACCAACATCCTGTCGACCATCAAGGACATCTCCGGTAACCCGAAAAACCTCAAATTCCGCGAACTGGAAGCCGCCACACTGCCGCGCGTGCTGACCCAGGTCGACCTGGCGCTGATCAACACCAACTACGCCCTGGAAGCCAAACTGGACCCATCCAAGGACGCCCTGGTGATCGAAGGCAACGACTCGCCTTACGTGAACATCCTGGTGACCCGCGAAGACAACAAAGACTCGGACGCCGTGAAGAAGCTGGTTGCAGCCCTGCACACGCCGGAAGTGAAAGCGTTCATTCTTGAGAAGTACAAAGGCGCGATCCTGCCGGCGTTCTGATCTGCCCCGATCTTCAAAACTCTGAAGATCAAAAAATGTGGGAGCGGGATTGCTCGCGAAGGCGCAGTGTCAGTCACCGAATTTATCGACTGAACCACCGTCTTCGGGGGCAAGCCCCCTCCCACATTTGTTTTGTGTTGTTTGGAAGATCAAGCCAGCACACTTGCCTGCTTACGCGTTGTTCAAACCTTGCACAAAACCCCTGTGGGAGCAGGCTTGCTCGCGAAAGCGCAGTGTCAGTCACCGAATTTATCGACTGAACCACCGTCTTCGGGGGCAAGCCCCCTCCCACATTTGTTTTTGTGTTGTTTGGAAGATCAGGCCGGCGCACTTGCCTGCTTACGCATTGTTCAAACCTTGCACAAAACCCCTGTGGGAGCGGGCTTGCTCGCGAAAGCGCAGTGTCAGTCACCGAATTTATCGACTGAACCACCGTCTTCGGGGGCAAGGCCCCTCCCACATTTGTTTTATGTTGCTTGGAAGATCAAGCCGGCACACTTGCCTGCTTACGCATTGTTCAAACCTTGCACAAAACTCCTGTGGGAGCGGGCTTGCTCGCGAAGGCGCAGTGTCAGTCACCGAATTTATTGACTGAACCACCGCCTTCGGGGCAAGCCCCCTCCCACATTTGTTTTTGTGTTGTTTGGAAGATCAGGCCGGCGCACTTACCCGCTACGCGTTGTTCAAACCTTGCACAAAGCACTGTGGGAGCTGGCTTGCCTGCGATGGCGGTGGGTCAGTCAGCCTATCAGCCTCTGATCCACCGCCATCGCAGGCACGCCAGCTCCCACATGTACGGTGCGGTGCCTGTTATTTACGCTGCAGCAACCCCGGTAACTGCGCCACCAGCTTTTGATTGTTCAGCGGCGCACGAATAAACCCGCGCTGCGTGCCGTCCGGCCCGATCAGCGCCAGGTTGCCGCTGTGGTCGACGGTGTAGTTGGGCTTGCTGGTATCCGCTGGAATAAACGGGATGCTCACCGCATTCGAGACCTTCTGCACATCGTCCACATTCGCGCCGGTCAGGCCTTCGAATTGCGGGTCGAAGTAGCCCAGGTATTGCTTGAGCTGAGCCGGCGTGTCGCGGTTCGGGTCGACACTGACCAGAATCACCTGCAACTTATCCACCGCCTCTTTGGGCAGCTCGCTCTTGATCTGGCGCAGTTGGGCGAGGGTGGTGGGGCAGATGTCGGGGCAGAAGGTGTAGCCGAAAAACAGCAGGCTCCATTTGCCTTTCAACTCGTTGACCAGCACCGGCTGGCCGTTCTGGTCTGTCATGGTCACCGGCGGCAGCTGGCGGCTTTGCGGCAGCAGGATGATGCCCGCGTCGATCAGCGCAGTAGGGTCGCCCTGGCCTTTGCCGCTGAGCACTTTGTTGACGGTCAGGCCCATGATCAACGCGACGATGGCCACCAGGATAAAGACGGTTTTTTGAGTTCGAGTCATAGGTTCAACAGTAAGTAGTGGTCTACGAGCAGGGCGATAAACAGCACAAACAGGTACCAGATAGAGTACTTGAAGGTGTTGATCGCCGCGTGCGGCTGGCTGCCACGGTACAGCACCCAGGCCCATTGCAGAAAGCGTGCGCCCAACACCAGCGCACACGCCAGGTACAGCAGGCCACTCATGTGAATCACATACGGCATCAGGCTCACCGCCAGCAGGGCGAAGGTGTAGAGCAGGATGTGCACCTTGGTGTAGTGCTCGCCGTGGGTGACCGGCAGCATCGGGATGTCGGCCTTGGCGTATTCCTCCTTGCGGTGAATGGCCAGGGCCCAGAAGTGCGGCGGGGTCCAGGCGAAGATGATCAACACCAGCAGCAGCGGCTCGGCGCTGACATGCCCGGTCACGGCAACCCAGCCCAACAGCGGCGGCGCCGCGCCAGCGAGGCCGCCGATCACGATGTTTTGTGGCGTTGCGCGTTTGAGGAAGCCGGTGTAGATCACCGCGTAGCCGAGCAGCGAAGCCAGCGTCAACCAGGCCGCCAATGGATTGGTGAACGCCAGCAGCAAGGCCAAGCCTGCAACAGCCAGAAACAAAGCAAAGGCCAATGCCGCCACCGGCGACACCCGCCCTTCGGCCATCGGCCGTTTGTGCGTGCGCGCCATCACCGCATCGATGCGCCGATCCACCACATGGTTGACCGCCGCCGCACCGCCGGCACACAGCGCAATGCCCAGGTTGCCAAAAATCAGCACCGCCCATGGCACCCCGGCGCGGGTGGCGAGGAACATGCCCACCAAGGAGGTGATGAGCATCAGCACCACCACCTTTGGCTTGGTCAGCTCCAGGTAATCTCGCCAGATCGCCTGATCGCGGCGCGCGTCGATCAAGGTCGCCATGGCGTCTCTCCTTTAAGGGTGATGAGGCCCGAAACGTGTTTGCGCGGAATGAAGCGCCAGCCGAACGGCAACTGATGGCGCACCCGGACCAGGCTGGTGCGCGCGTGGTAATTGACCAGCACCAATGTCAGCAGCAACGCTGCGCCGCCTGCGTTATGGCCGACCGCCACCGGCAGCGGCAGGCCGAACGCCACATTGCTCACGCCCAGGCTGATTTGCACCGCCAGGGCGATCAGCAACAAGCCCGCCAGTCGCGTCATGCCTACTGCGCGCAATTGCCAGGCCAGCCCCAACAGCACCAGTGTCACCAACATCGCGCCAAGGCGATGGGTCAGGTGGATAGCCGTACGCGCTTCGCTGTCGAGCTGGCCACCGAGGTAATTGGGGCCGATGTGCTGAGTGAGATGAAAGCCGTTGGCAAAGTCCGCCGCCGGCCACCACTGGCCATGGCACGTGGGCAGGTCGATACAGGCCACCGCCGCATAGTTGGAACTCACCCAGCCGCCCAGCGCAATCTGGCCGATCACCAACACCAACCCGGCGGTCGCCCAATATTGCAGGCGCTTGGGCACGATCAACGCGGGCAGCACGCCGGACAGTCGCAGGGTCAGCAGAAACAATAAGCTCAAGGTGGCAAAACCGCCGAGCAGATGGCCGGTTACAACTTGCGGCCACAACTTCAATGTCACCGTCCACATGCCAAACGCGGCCTGGGCGAACACCACCGCCAGCAAAAACAGCGGCAGTTTCACCGGCTGACCTGGATCATGCCGATGGCTCCAAGAGCGCGCCGCCAACAGCACGATGAGCAACCCCAAGGTGCCGGCAAAATAGCGATGGGTCATCTCGGCCCAGCCCTTGTCGGCCTGCACCGGTGTATCGGGGAAGTGCAGCTCGGCGTGCGCCAGTTGGGCTTCGCTCTGCGGCACGCTGATAAAACCGTAACAGCCGGGCCAGTCCGGGCAACCGAGGCCGGCATGGGTCAGGCGCGTATAGGCGCCGAGCAGCACGACGATCAGCGCCAGCAAGGTGGCAAACAACGCGAGGCGAAATCCAGGTTTGGCCATGACGATGCCCTTATCCGATGTTCGACAGTTTCAGCAGCAAGCGCAGGTCGTTGAGCAGGTCCTTGCCCTTGACCTTGGCGTCGTAGCGCAGCACCAAGTTGCCGTGCGGGTCGACGATCCACAGTTGCGCATCGCCGGGTGCGGCGGCGTCCTTGGTGAAGGTCGACAGGTCCAGCGGATAGCGGTGCAGTTGCGGGTATTCGGTTTTGAGCTTGGCCGCGTAGGCGCTGCTCACTGGCTGCGCGCTGGCCAAGGCATGGCTGGCGCGCGAGGCATCACGGCCCAGGCTGATTTGCAGTTGGCGCGCCAGGTACACCAACTGCTGGCACTCAGCGGCGCAGGCGGTGGGCGCGGTGACCAGCAGTTGCCAGCGATCTTCATCGGCCTGCACGCCAATGTCGGCGCGGGTCTGGCCGTTGCCGATCAGTTCGCCGTGGTAGCTGCGGCTGTCCGGCACCCAGAACTGCAACTTGTACATGAAGGTGGCCAGCGCCATCGGGCCGATCACCATCATCAGGATCAAAATCAGCTGCCAGCGGCCTTTGCGCCGGTCGGGCGCCTCAGACATGCTGGGTGGATTCATGGCCGCTCCCATGGGACTTCTCCTTTTTGTTGTGCCATCCGAGGTAGAGGTACAGCGCCAGCAGCGCCAAGGCCATGGCGAACCACTGCACGGCGTACCCCAAATGTTTTTCCGGGCCCATGGCGACCACCGGCCACGTGGTGTCATACGTGCCCGGGCCGGGTTCGGCGCGCAGTTCGTAGGCAAAACCGCCACGGCCCAACTCACTCCACAGGGCGGCGGGGTGCAGCGCGGTAAGCAAGCGCGGCCATTGCGTGGTGGCTGGGTCGGCGTGCAGTTGGAAGGTTTCGCCGGGGGCGACGTAGACCCAGGCGTCGAGATTCAACGGTTGACCGGGTGTGGTGAAGACCGGTGGCGTGCGCCGGTCCGGCCACGGCAGCCAGCCGCGATTGAGCAACAGCCACTGGCCGCTGGCCTGATCATGAAAGGGTTGCAGCAACTCGACGCCGGCCTTGCCGTCGCGCATGCGGTTGTCGAGCAACACGCTGTGCTCGGCGTCGAACTGGCCGCGCAGGCGCACGCGGCGAAAGGCGGGGTCGGGCATCTCATTGAGCTGGACACTGCTGATGGGGTCGGCCACGCGCCGCTCGGCGTAGCTGTCCACCAGCAACTGTTTTTCATGGCCGCGCGCCAGTTGCCAGAACCCCAGGCCCACCATCAACGGCAGCAGCACCAGCACCACCAGCGTGGGTGCGAGTCCTGGGCGAAAGTCTTTTATGGCGCTGGCTATACTTGTTTTCATTGCCCGCCCATCCGAAGGGAACCTGACCATGCTCAAAGCAGCCATTGCCCTGATGCTGATCGCGACTGTCGTGAGCCTGTTCAGTGGTTTGTTCTTTCTGGTCAAGGACGAGGGCAACTCCAACCGCCTCGTCACTGCCTTGACCGTGCGTGTCGTACTGGCCGCGATCACCGTGGGCTTGATCGCCTGGGGCTTTTTCAGCGGCCAGCTGGTGTCTCATGCGCCGTGGTAAGGCGCCTCACAGCACATACACGAAGAAGAACAGGCCGATCCACACCACATCCACAAAGTGCCAATACCAGCTGGCCGCCTCGAAACCAAACTGGTGCTCGGCATTGAAATGCCCGCGCAGGATGCGCATCAGCATCACGAACAGAATGATGGTGCCGATGGTCACGTGAGCGCCGTGAAAGCCCGTGAGCATGAAGAAGGTCGCGCCGTACACGCCCGAGCCGAGGGTCAGGCCCAGTTCTTTGTAGGCATGCATGTACTCCTCGGCCTGGAAGGCCAGGAACGCCCAGCCCAGCAGCACGGTCAGCGCCAGCCAGATTTTCAGTGCGCCGCGATGGCCCTTGCGCAAGGCATGGTGGGCGAGGGTGATGGTCACGCTGGAGCTGACCAGCAAGATCGTATTGATCAGTGGCAAGCCCCAGGGGCTGATGGTGCCCTCCGGTGGCGGGTACATTTTTGGGTCAGGGTTGTTGAGCAGCGGCCAGGTGAACTGAAAATTCGGCCACAGCATGTGCGCGATGCCCTTGTGCCCTTCACCGCCCAGCCATGGCCCCGACATGTGCCGCACATAAAACAGGGCGCCAAAGAACGCGACGAAGAACATCACCTCGGAAAAGATGAACCAGGTCATGCCCCAGCGAAACGAGCGGTCCATCTGCGGGCTGTACAAACCGGCGCGGCTTTCCTTGATCACCGCGCCGAACCAGCCGAACAGCATGTAGGCCAGCAACAGCCCACCGACGAAAAAGATCCACGGCCCGTGGGATTCCGGGCGCGCCGCCTTCAGATCGTTGAACCACACAGCCAAACCGTACACGGTGGTGAGCATGCCCAGGGTGGCAATTATTGGCCATTTGCTTTGCGCTGGTACGTAGTACGTATCATGAGACGACATGTATTCGCTCTCCTGATTGAGGGGGCAAACAGTAGCTAGCCGCCGGTATGGACGGCCACCGGCGGTTGGCGCGCAGTGATGTCAAACAGCGTGTACGCCAGAGTCAAATGCTTCACATCCTTGGGCATGGCGCGGTCGACGATAAAACGCACCGGCATTTCAATGCGCTGACCGGGCTGCAGCACTTGCTGGGTGAAGCAAAAGCACTCGGTCTTGTGGAAGTACATCGCCGCTTCGGCCGGGGAAATGCTCGGCACTGCCTGGGCTTTCATGACCTTGTCGGTGGGGTTGTAGGCGACGAACAGCATCTCGGTGACCGCACCGGGGTTGACCACCACTTCGTCCGCCTTGGAGTGAAACTCCCAGACCATGTCGATGGCATTGGTCGACAGGAACTGCACTCGCACCTGGCGCGTGGGGTCGACGACTTGCTCACCTTCGTACTGCCCGGCGGTCTTGCCGTTGATGCCGAACGCCTTGCACATCACGTCGTAAATCGGCACCAGGGCGAAGCCGAAGGCGAACATCGCCACCACCAGAATCAGCAGACGGGTGACCAGGCGCTTGATGGGGATGGACTCAAGCATGGCGATCACCTGAACCGAACGCGGTCAATGTGGGAGCGGGCTTGCTCGCGAATGCGGTAAGCCAGGCACTATTTGCGGCGACTGAAACACCGCTTTCGCGAGCAAGCCCGCTCCCACAGGGGATTTGTATAGGCATGGCGAACCGGGTATTCACTTGACCTCCGGCGGCGTGGTGAACGTGTGATACGGCGCGGGCGAGGGGATGCTCCACTCCAAACCTTCGGCGCCATCCCACGGCTTGGCCGGCGCCGGCGGGCCGCCGCGGATGCACTTGATGACGATAAACAGGAAGAAGATCTGCGTGGCGCCAAACATGAAGGCGCCAATCGAGGAGACCATGTTGAAGTCGGCGAACTGCAGGTTGTAGTCCGGGACCCGGCGCGGCATGCCGGCCAGTCCCACGAAGTGCATCGGGAAAAACGCCATGTTCATGCCGATGAAGGACAGCCAGAAGTGCAGCTTGCCCAGGGTTTCGTCGTACATGTGCCCAGTCCATTTGGGCAGCCAGTAGTACGCCGAGGCGAAGATGCCGAAGATCGCGCCAGGCACCAGTACGTAATGGAAATGCGCCACCACAAAGTAGGTGTCGTGGTACTGGAAGTCCGCCGGGGCAATCGCCAGCATCAGACCGGAGAAGCCGCCAATGGTGAACAGGATCACGAAGGCCACGGCAAACAGCATCGGCGTCTCGAAGGTCAGCGAGCCTTGCCACATGGTGCTGACCCAGTTGAACACCTTCACGCCCGTCGGCACGGCGATCAGCAGCGTGGCGTACATGAAGAACAGCTCGCCCACCAGCGGAATGCCCACCACGAACATGTGGTGCGCCCACACAATGAACGACAGGAACGCGATGCTCGCCGTGGCGTAGACCATAGAGGTGTAGCCGAACAGCGGCTTGCGCGAGAAGGTCGGGATGATCGAGCTGACGGCGCCGAAGGCCGGCAGAATCATGATGTACACCTCGGGGTGGCCGAAGAACCAGAACACGTGCTGGAACAGCACCGGGTCACCGCCGCCGGCGGCACTGAAGAAACTGGTGCCGAAGTGGATATCCATCAGCATCATGGTCACGCAGCCGGCCAGCACCGGCATCACCGCGATCAACAGGAACGCGGTGATCAGCCAGGTCCAGACGAACAGCGGCATCTTCATCAGGGTCATGCCAGGGGCGCGCAGGTTGAGAATGGTCGCGACCACGTTGATCGCGCCCATGATCGAACTGATGCCCATCAGGTGGATGGCAAAAATAAAGAACGTCACACTTTCGGGCGCGTAGGTGGTGGACAGCGGGGCGTAGAAGGTCCAGCCGAAATTCGGCCCGCCACCGGGTGTGAACAACGTGGAAACCAGCAACAGGAACGCCGCTGGCAGCAGCCAGAAACTGAAGTTGTTCATGCGCGGCAGGGCCATGTCCGGCGCGCCGATCATCAGCGGGATCATCCAGTTGGCCAGGCCGACAAAGGCCGGCATCACCGCGCCGAACACCATGATCAGGCCGTGCATGGTGGTCATCTGGTTGAAGAACGCCGGCTGCACGATCTGCAGGCCGGGCTGGAACAGCTCGGCGCGGATCACCATGGCGAACGAGCCGCCGAGCAGGAACATGGTGAAGGCGAACCACAGGTACATCGTGCCGATGTCTTTGTGGTTGGTGGTCAGCACCCAGCGCATCAGGCCTTTGGCGGGGCCATGGGCATGGTCGGCGTGACCATGGTCATCGATCACAGTGCTCATGGCCGTTCTCCTGCAAAGGAATGGGCTGTGCGGTTCAGGGCATACGCAGTTGAGGCCATCATTTGCTTTCCGCCTGTTTCAAAGCCAGCACGTCTTTGGGCGTGACCATGTCGCCTTTGTTGTTGCCCCAGGCGTTGCGTTCGTAGGTCACCACGGCGGCGATGTCCACTTCCGACAGCTGTTTGCCGAAGGCGGCCATGGCGGTGCCGGGCTTGCCGAAATACACGCGGTGCAGGTGATCTTCCTTAGGCCCGGTGGCGATCGGCGAGCCTTTGAGCGCCGGGAACATCGGCGGCAGGCCTTGGCCCTCAGCCTGGTGACAGGCCACGCAGGTGGTGTGGTAGACCTTGTCGCCACGCGCCACCAGCTCTTCAAGCGTCCACTCTTTGGAGGTCAGCTCCTTGAGCTTGGCCGCTTCTGCCTTGCGCTCGCCGAGCCAAGTGTCGTAGTCGGCCTGGGATTTGACCTCGACCACAATCGGCATGAAGCCGTGGTCCTTACCGCACAATTCAGCGCACTGGCCACGGTAGATGCCGGGCTTCTCGATACGCGTCCAGGCCTCGTTGACGAAGCCGGGAATGGCGTCGCGCTTGACCGCAAAGGCCGGTACCCACCACGAATGAATCACATCGGCGGCAGTCACCAGAAAGCGCACTTTGGCGCCTACCGGCAGCACCAGGGGCTGGTCGACTTCGAGCAGATAGTGCTCGCCCTTGGTGGCCTGGTTATGGATCTGCTCGGCAGGGGTGGCCAGGTTGCTGAAGAATTCCACGTCCTGGCCCAGGTATTTGTAATGCCACTTCCACTGATAACCGGTGACCTGGATATCGATATCCGACTCGGTGCTGTCGTAGATGTTGATCAGGGTCTTGGTCGCCGGAATGGCCATCGCTACCAGGATCAGCAACGGCACTACGGTCCAGAGGATTTCCACGGTCGTGCTCTCGTGAAATTTGGCAGCCACCTGGCCCGTGGACCGGCGGTGCAGGATCATCGACCAGAACATCGCGCCAAACACGACAATGCCGATCACCACACAAATCCAGAAGATGGTCATGTGCAGGTCAAACACGGCGTGACTGACTTCAGTAGCCCCTGGCGCCATATTCGTTGTCCAGGCGGCGTGCGCCTGGCCGAATACCGACCACAACAGAAGGCCCATCCAAACGTGTGGATGTCGCGTCATTGCGGGTTCCCCTTTATGTTTCTTGTTATCCCGCCGGTTTGCACCTGCGGCGAAGGGAGCGGCTTCCATACTGCTTACAACCGCCAAGCCTTGCCTGCTTCATGCAGTTGGGCGTCATCAGCTAATTGCGTACAAAATCGAGTATAGACAGCCGGGCAACCCCGCAATGTGTAGGGGCAAATGAGCACAAACAGACGGGCGGGCCCAATAAATACGGGGGCGCAAACGTTTATCCGACGAACGATGGCGATTCGATATAACGCATGCGCATAACCATGAAATAATTATGACAAACGCGTCTTAGGCCCTCGTATAAACGAGCTACCTTGTTCTTTCCCTTTTCCTACGCCTGTTTCAATGGAGCTTTCATGAACACCGCCGCATTGCGCGAGCAGATTTCCCGTGCCCATCAACACGAAGCCAGCACTGGCCAGCTTGCCCAGCAACTGGAAAAACAATTGCCGCACCTGCATTCGGCCATTTCCCTGGCTGACGGTGATCGCAACATTGTCATGACCCGTTTTGTTACCGCCTACATCGAGCTTGTCCCTGACTTGCTGGAAGCCGCCAATGACGTGGCGCGCGAAGCTGGCATCGAAAGCCAGATCAAGCCGGTACTGAAAATCGCCGAGCATTTCTTCCTGCAACCGCCCGCGATTCTTGCCGGCCACGAAGGCCTCGACGGCCTGCTGGACGAGGCCTACCTGGCCCATCGCCTGGTAGAAGAAGTCAACGATCTGTACATCACGCACTTCGGTCAGCCGTTGATTCCAGCGGACACCACCGTGGCCAACTTGATCGCTCATCAGCTGATCGGCGAAGCATTTGCCAACCAGTTGGACGAAGCCGTGCATTTGGCGGTGGATGAAATGCTCAACGAAGACAGCTTTGCGCTGGAGTCGGTCGAGGCTTACCGCGAAACGCTCAAAAGCCCGAACACGGAAGCGGCGTGGAAGCGCTGGCCGTGCCTGTCGCGGCAGCTGGGGGTTGAGTTGGCGCTGGATCAGCCGGCTTAACTCTTCAATATGATGCAAAACCCATGTGGGAGCGAGCAAGCCCGCTCCCACATTTTTGATTGGGTTCTGTCAGCTAGTGGACGGTGCCGAACCTATCCCCACGGTCGTGCGCACCCGGCCTTCAAGCCTGCGCTTCAAGCCGCGCGCCTCGATCACAAGCGTAGAGCCCTTGGCCGCATTGGCCCGGCCCCATTCCTCCAGCAACTCCAGGCAGGAATGGTCGATGTAACTCAAGTTGCTCAGCGGCACATGCAACGTGGTCCCTGCGGGCACCGTCGACAGCACTTGGGTCAGTGCCGGCACTTTCAGGAAGGTCGCCGCACCGGTCAGGCGCAACTCCATCTCACCGTCCTGGGGCAGGTCGATCAGGCTGATTTTCAGTCGCGACGCCTTGAAGGCCAACTTGACCAACGTCAGCCCGAAGCCCACCAGTACACCGGTCAGCAAGTCGGTAAAGATGATCGCCAGCGCCGTCGCGGCATAGGTGAACATCGGCATCCGCCCGTATCGGCCCAATGCGCGAAATGCTTTCACGTCCACCAGCTTGATCCCGGTGTACACCAGCACGCCCGCCAGGCTCGCCACCGGGATGCTTTGCAGCACGCTCGACAGCAGCAGCACGAACCCCAGCAGCCATACACCGTGGAACATCGCCGACAAGCGCGTGGTCGCACCGGCCTGCACGTTGGCCGAGCTGCGCACGATCACGCCGGTCATTGGCAGCGCGCCGACCAGGCCACAAAGCATGTTGCCTACACCTTGAGCGGACAATTCCTTGTCGAAATCCGAGCGCTGGCCGCTGTGCATGCGGTCAACCGCAGCAGCCGACAGCAGGGTTTCGGCGCTGGCGATAAAGGCCACGGCGAACGCGGCGATCAACAGTTGCGGATCGGCCAGGTTCAGCAAGTCGCTGGGGCGTAGCCAGTCGATGGCATCGGCAAGGTTTTCCGGGACTTCCACACGCTTGACCTGCAACGCCAGCACCAGGCTGGTGACCGTCGCCAAGCCCACGCCCAACAAGGCGCCTGGCACAAACCGCAGTTTTTGCGGGCGCAATTTATCCCACAGGTACATCACCAGCATCGTCGACAGCCCCAGCAAACCCGCTTGCCAGCCAAGGCCTGCGCCCAGGGTTGGTATCGCCTCAACCACCGCGGCCGGGAAGCCCGCCAGGTTATCCAGCCCGGAAGGCTTGGGCGCGCCGTCGAGCATCACATGGACCTGCGAGAGCACAATCAGCACGCCGATCCCCGCCAGCATGCCGTACACCACCGCCGGCGCCGTGACGCGAAACCAGCAGCCCAGACGCAATCGCCCGGCCACCAATTGCAGGAACCCCGCCAGCAACAGGATGGGGCCGAGCATCATCATGCCGTGCTGGCGCACCAGTTCGAACACCAACACTGCCAAACCGGCGGCGGGCCCGCTGACCTGCAGCGGCGATCCAGCCAGCCAACCCACCACCAGGCCACCGATGATCCCGGTGATCAGCCCTTTGGCCGGCGGCATGCCAGACGCAATCGCGATGCCCATGCACAAGGGCAGGGCGACCAGAAACACAACCACGGACGCGAGCAGCTCCCGAGGCAATACAGCTTTCAATTGAGCAGCACGCATATTGACTCTCCCAAGGCATTCGCCGGGCGCGGCAATGCCTGGCTGCATCCATGGCAGCCACCGCATTACCCGGCAGGGAAGTGTTTTAGAAGCGCGC
The DNA here is from genome assembly GCF_041228395.1 of Pseudomonas sp. N2-3-1-14. Lineage (NCBI taxonomy): Bacteria > Pseudomonadati > Pseudomonadota > Gammaproteobacteria > Pseudomonadales > Pseudomonadaceae > Pseudomonas > Pseudomonas sp. N2-3-1-14. The sequence continues at coordinate 55,743 of NZ_CP166199.1, read as the reverse complement.
TTTAGGCGTCGCGCAAGGGATGGGTCCGTCACCGCTCAGCGGTCGAAATGCCGCCTGATCTGCATCGTAGGCTCGGATTTCGCTGGTCTCGATGTTGTAGATCCAGCCATGGATAAACAAATGACCATTGGCCATGCGTGAGGCCACGGAAGGGTGGGTGCGCAAATGCTGCAACTGGGCGATGACGTTTTCTTCGGTCAGCACCTTCATGCTTTCGCCTTCATTGGCGCAGTCGCAGTTGTCCTCAACCATCGACTTGGCGACCTCGGCATGACGCAGCCAAGCCCGGACCGTCGGCATTTTTTCCAGGCTCTGGGGGTTGAGTACCGCGCGCATGGCGCCGCAGTCGGAATGCCCGCACACGATAATGTGCTGCACGCCCAGGGCGAGAACCGCGTACTCGATGGCCGTGGACACGCCGCCGTTCATCTGTCCGTAGGGTGGCACCACGTTGCCGACGTTACGCGTGACGAACAGGTCGCCAGGGGAGCTTTGGGTGATCAGCTCGGGCACGATCCGCGAATCGGCACAGGTGATAAACATCGCCCGCGGGCTCTGGGCCGTGGCGAGTTTTTTGAAGAGTTCTTCCTGCTGGGGGAAGACGTCGTGATGGAAATGCAAAAAGCCGTCAACGATGTGCTTTAGCGCTGCATCGGCGGACTCGGCCACCTGAGGGGCTGAAGCCGACGCAGCCAACGGCTGTTTATCCTTGTCACTCATGATTCATCCTCTTGATTAATGCAGGGAGAGTGTTCAGGTCATTTCGACGCTGGGCCAGTGGATTAGTTGTAAAACGCTGAAGACCACGGCTCCGACCCACCAGTCACTCGCAGAACAAGGTAACCGCCGAAACTTAACTCAAACTGAATGAACCGCTCTAGATCGCGGGTTTCAGTGATGTCAAAACGCGACTACTCCTACAGGCATGTCGCGCCCCTCTTGGTCAGTTTACAATAATGCCATCTGCCTGCCCGGTGGGCAGAACGCCGTGCAATCCAGATTAAACCCTTCCCGACGATTAAGCCCCAGGCGCTTGATCGTCTTGCTGAAGCGCTGCGCCAGCAGATCGGCGAACGGCCCCTCGCCCCGCATGCGCACACCGAAGCGGCTGTCGTACACCTCACCACCGCGCACCTGGCGCACCAGGCTCATCACATGGGCCGCGCGCTGCGGGTAATGCGCCGCCAGCCACTCCTCGAACAACGGCGCCACCTCCAGCGGCAAACGCAGCATCATGTAGGCCGCACTTTGCGCACCCGCCGCGTGCGCTTCGGTCAGCAGGCTCTCGAGCTCGCTGTCGTTGATCATCGGAATCATCGGTGAACACAACACGCCCACCGGGATGCCGGCCTCGCGCATCACCCGAATCGCCCGCAACCGCGCCTTGGGCGCCGCCGTGCGCGGTTCCAGAATGCGCTTGAGCTCATCGTCCAGGCTCGTGAGGCTGATCATCACCGCCACCAGCCGCTGCCGGGCCAGCTCGGTCAGCAGGTCGAGGTCACGCAAAATCAGCGAGCCCTTGGTGATGATGGTCACCGGGTGGCGGTAGCGCAGCAGCACTTCGAGGGTCTGCCGGGTGATCCTGTACTCGCGCTCGATGGGCTGGTAGGGGTCGGTATTGGAGCCCAGATTGATCGGCGCACACACATAACCCGGCTTCGACAGCTGTTGCTCCAGCACCTGGGCGGCATTGGTCTTGGCGATCAGCTTGGTTTCGAAATCCAGCCCCGGCGACATGTCCCAGTAAGCGTGACTGGGCCGCGCGTAGCAGTAGATGCAACCGTGCTCGCAGCCGCGATAGGGGTTGATCGAGCGATCGAACGGCAGGTCCGGCGAGTTATTGCGGGTGATGATGCTTTTGGCCGTTTCGATGCGCACTTCGGTGCCCTGGGTCGGCGGCACCTCCTGAAACCAGCCGTCGTCCTCGGCCACACTGACCGTAGGCGCAAAGCGATTGTGCAGGTTGGTGGCCGTGCCCCGGCCACGGGGCGGTAAAGGTGTAGACATGAAAACGCCCCAATACTGTTTTTATATACAGTACTGGGGCGTGATGGTTATGACCAGTGCCGTCTGGCGGTCAGTGCTTTTGCGTCACTTGCCCCAAGTCATCGCCCGAGGTGGTGCGCATATCGCTCTTGCGCAGGTCCGCCACGTCGCTGGCTTTTACCGGCGCGCCTTTGTTGCCCCAGCTGCCGCGGACGAAACTGACCACATCCGCCACTTCCTGGTCCGACAACCGCCAGGCAAACGCCGGCATGGTGAACGTCGACGGTGCCGTGTGCGTAGCCGGCAAGGTGCCGCCATTCAACACAATGTTGATCAGCGACGTGGCATCTGCCGTCTGCAACACCGGGTTACCCGCCAGCGCCGGGAACACCCGCGTATAGCCATGGCCGTCGGTACGGTGGCACGCCGCGCAGTTGTCGATGTACACCGACGCGCCCGGCTTGCTGTCGTCACCTTTCCACAACGCCTCGGCCACCTGTTTGTCGTACTGATGCGGCTGATCCTTGGGATCCACCGCCGGCAGGCTCTTGAGGTAGCGGGCGATAGCGGTCAGGTCGTCCTGCGACATGTACTGCATGCTGTGCACCACCACATCGCTCATGCCGCCAAACACGGCGCTGCGATCACTGCGGCCGGTCTTGAGAAATTGCACCAGTTCGTCCTCGCTCCAGCTGCCGAGGCCGTCCTTGTGATCGCCACGCAGGCTTTTCGCGATCCAGCCTTCCAACGGCGCGCTGCCGGACAGGAAGGCGTTGCCGCCAGTGGCGCTGAGGGCTTTTTCCTGCATGGTCAGGGCGCGCGGCGTATGGCAGGCGCCACAGTGTCCCAAGCCTTCAACCAGGTACGCGCCACGACTGACCACCGGGTCGGCGGCCGGTTGCGCCGGATGCTCCTCAACGGCCGGCGCAAACATCCAGCGCCAGGCCGCCAACGGCCAGCGCATGCTCAAGGGCCAAGGAATATCGCTGTCTTTGTTCTCTTGGGCGACCGGCTCTACACCCTTCATGAAGTAGGCATACAACGCCTGCATGTCGCTGTCGCTGACACGCGCGTAAGACGGGTAGGGCATCGCCGGGTAAAGCGTACTACCGTTCTTGGCGACGCCATGGCGCACGGCCTTGTCGAAATCTTCGAAGCTGTAGTCGCCCAGGCCGGTCTTGTCCGGGGTGATGTTGGTGGAGTAGATCACGCCGATCGGGGTTTCCATCGGCAGCCCGCCGGCAAAGGGTTTGCCACCCTTGGTGGTGTGGCAGGCCACGCAGTCACCGGCGCGGGCCAGGTATTCGCCCTGCTTGACCAGGTCGGTTTCAGCGGCGCTTACCGAACAGCTGCTCAAGAGTGCCAGGGAGGCGATAACAAGTGCTTTCATGGTCATCGCTCCTTATGCCTGAACCAGTGGGCCGGGGTTTTTCAGGTACTGCTCGCGGATCGCCCGCGCCGACCAATAGGTCAGTGCCGCCACCAGGCCGGTAGGGTTATAGCCCAAGCCCTGTGGGAAAGCTGACGCGCCTGGGACAAACACGTTGTGTACGTCCCAGCTCTGCAGGTAGCGGTTCAACGCACTGGTTTTCGGGTCGGTGCCCATGATCGCGCCGCCGTTGAGGTGGGTGGTCTGATAGGCCGCAGTGTTGAAGTGCTCACCGACCTTTTTGCCGAGCACAGCAATGGCCTTGGGGTTCATCGCTTCGGCGACCTTGCCCATTTTCTCCATCATGAAGCGGTTCATCTTGATGTCGTTTTCCTGCCAGTCGAATGTCATCCGCAGCAGTGGCAGGCCGTAGGCATCGCGGTACACCGGGTCCAGATCCAGGTAGTTGCCCCGGTAGGATTGATGCGCACCGTGGGAGTCCATCGACACCTGGTGGGTGTAGTAATCGGCGGTCGCGCGCTTCCAGGCACTGCCCCACGCTGGCGTGCCTGGCGGGTTGGACGTACCGGCAATCGGCCGGCTGCCGGCCTGGTTGACCCACATCGGCGAACCGCCGACAAAGCCGTGCGGCCCATGGTCGAAGTTATCCGCGTTGAAATCATCAATGGCCACGCCATTGCCGCCCGCACCGATGAAGTTGTTGGTGTGGGTGTCCTTGTCGAAGAAGGCTTTGATGGTGCCCATGTTCTGGTAGGCGAAGTTGCGGCCCACCACGCCCTCATTGGTAATCGGGTCGTAGGGTTTGCCGATACCCGAGAGCAACATGAGGCGCACATTGTTGAACTGGAAAGAGCCGATGATCACCAGGTCAGCCGGCTGTTCGCATTCGCGACCTTGGGCGTCGATATAGGTCACGCCGGTGGCCTTGCTCTTGGTGCTGTCCAGGTTGACCTTGAGCACGTGGGAATTGGCCCGCAGCTCAAAGTTCGGTACCTGACGCAGCGCCGGCAGGATGTTCACATTCGGCGAGGCCTTGGAGTACATGTAGCACACGTAGCCGCTGCAGAAACCGCAGAAGTTGCACGGGCCCATCTGTGCGCCGTAGGGGTTGGTGTACGGCCCCGACGTATTGGCCGACGGCAGGTTGTAGGGTTTGTAACCAACCTCGGCGGCCGCTTTCTGAAACAGCTGTGCGGAGACGGTGTTTTTCTGCGACTCCAACGGGAACGGGTTGGAGCGATCCGGCGCATACGGGTTGCCACCACGGCCTTCGCCCACCACCTGACCTTTTACGGTCCAGGCCTGGCCGGAGGTGCCGAAGACTTTTTCCGCGTAGTCGAAAAACGGTTCCAGCTCTTCGTAGCTGACGCCGAAGTCCTGGATGGTCATGTCCTTGGGAATGAAGTTTTTGCCGTAGCGCTCTTCGTAGTGGCTGCGCATGCGCAACTCGATAGGGTCCACACGAAAGTGCACGCCCGACCAGTGCAGGCCCGCGCCGCCCACGCCATTGCCCGGCAGAAACGCACCCAGCTGGCGGTTGGGCAGGGCGACGTCATTCACGCTATGGCGAATGGTCACCGTTTCTTTGGAGATGTCCTGAAAGAGTTTTTTACGCACGCTGTAGGTCAATTCGTCGATGACCTGCGGATAGTTGCCGTCCGGGTAGGTGTCCTGCATCGGGCCGCGCTCCAGCGCTACCACGTTGAGGCCAGCTTCCGTGAGCTCCTTGGCCATAATCGCGCCGGTCCAGCCGAAGCCCACGATCACCGCGTCCACTTTCTTCATGATGGTCGCCACGTTTATGCCCTCTCGCCGCGAATGGAAACAGCCGGGAAGGGGTATTGCTCGTTGCGTTCAACCCAGTCCATAAAGTCGGCGCGGGCGCCGGGGAAGCCGATCATGGTCCAGCCGACCATGCCTTTGTTGCCGCCGTGGATCGGGTCGCAGAAGAACCCTTCCTTGGTGTTTTGCAGCAGCAGGTTGAAAAACATCTTTGCGGGCACCGTCTCAAAGTGCGCAGTCACTTCGCTGCCGCCGGCTTCAAGGCGACGCAGCATATCGTCCTGGGTAGCGCTGTCTTGCGCGGCAAAGGCCTTGCCGTTAAACGCCTTCGACCACGCATCCGTCGCTGCAATGCCCAGGCGATAAATGTCCTTGGGCACCAGCTTGCTCTGCCAGCCCATCTCCGGGGCCGCATCGGCGTTGAACGGGCCCTGCATGAACCACAGCGCGCCCGCGGCGTAAGGCGTGTTCATCTGGCGGTCGATGTATTCCGGCGCACCAGCCTCCAGGGCGCCAGGGCCTTGGGCATCAGCAGGAATCAAACGCGCGACGGCGGCGTTGAGAAACGCCCACTCTTCAGCCGTGAAATAGCTCGGTTCGTAGGCGTTGTCGCTGACCGGCGGCTTAGCCTCGGCAGCCTGCACCGGTTCCGGCGTGGCCATCAGCATCGAGCCACCAAAGCCGGTGCTGGCAACCGTGACCACCGGGATCAAGGTCAAGGATTTGCGCAAAAAATCACGCCGGGGATTGTCTTGATCTTGATCAGACATGGGTGCACCTCATCATGTGGTCACGGGTTTATCAGCCGCTTCTGGGAGCAGCGTGAAGGCTTGCCAGGAAATTGGATCCAAAGGGATAGAACACAGTGGCAAACAATAGTTACAAATGATAGCAGGCTAAGAATTGAGAAAATCGGTTCAGCGAGAAAAACAGCAGATCAGGTCGGTATTCACGATTCTTTGACGAGTACCTCACGCCGCATTGACCCCGCGTAGGCGAATCTTTGGCCCATCAGCCATTTCCTTATTCGGTTACAACGCGCATGTTCGAGATTCGATTGCTGCCTGCCCTCGGCATGGCGCTTCTGGCCCTGTTCGCCACCGCGCACGCCCAGGCGGACGGCGCCTCCTCCCTACGCTCACCGGAGTGGGCCCAGCCTGTGGGCGACCAGTTCAATCTGCACCAAATGACGCCCACGCTGTATCGCAGCGCGCTGCCCAACGGCAATGCGCTCCCCGTATTGGAAAATCTGAAGATCGCCACAGTGATCAACTTTCTGCCGGAATCTGATGCGACGTGGCTGAAGACATCTGATATCAAACAGGTGCAGCTGACTTATCGCACCAATCACGTCGACGATTCAGACGTACTCGCGGCGTTAAGGGCCATTCAGGATGCAGAAACCAAAGGCCCGGTGCTGATGCACTGCAAACACGGCTCGGACCGCACAGGTTTGATGGCGGCGATGTACCGCGTGGTGATCCAGGGATGGAGCAAGGAAGATGCGCTGAACGAAATGACCTTGGGCGGTTTTGGTACCAGCAATGGTTTCAGGGACAGCGTTCGCTACATGATGAAAGCCGATGTCGACAAGTTACGTACAGCCTTGGCGAATGGCGATTGCAGCACCAGTGCGTTTGCCCTGTGCTCGATGAACAGTTGGCTCAACACGGCCAATAGCAGCCGTGTCGACACCAAAAAAGACGCTGAACTGGTGCTGACACCCTGATGGGCATCAGTCTTTTTTCAGCTTCGGATTGGGAAAAAACTGCACGGCCTGCACCTTCGGGTCCGGCGCTTTCAATGCCGATGTATTAACCCGCGTGCCCAACTCCTTGGGCACCGACAGACCCTGGTCATTCAACGTGTCGGTATAACCGCAGGCCACACATTCGCGGTGCGGCACGTTGTCTTCGGTCCACATCTTCAACTTGTCCGGCTCGCTGCACGCTGGGCAGACCGCCCCGGCGATAAATTGCTTTTTGGTAATCACAGGCCCTTCGCTCATGCTGCCGCGTCCTCACTCAGGCCGCTGTGGCGCAAGAGTGCGTCAATCGACGGCGCACGTCCGCGGAAGTCGACGAACAGCACCATCGGTGCCTGCGAACCGCCGCGCGCCAGAATGGCTTCGCGGAAGGCACGGCCGGTCTCGGCGTTCAGCACGCCGTCTTCTTCAAACTTGGAGAAGGCATCCGCCGACAGCACTTCCGCCCACTTGTAGCTGTAGTAACCCGCCGCGTACCCGCCAGCAAAGATGTGCGCGAAGCTGTTAGGGAAGCGGTTGTACGCCGGTGGGCGCATCACCGAGACCTCATCGCGCACGCCTTCAAGCACTTGCGCAACGCTGCGGCCATCGCCATGGGTGGCATGCAGTTCGAAGTCGAACAGCGAGAACTCAAGCTGGCGCACCATCATCAGGCCGGACTGGAAGTTCTTCGCCGCGAGCATTTTTTCCAGCAGGTCCTGGGGCAGCGGCTCGCCGGTTTCATAGTGGCCGGAGATCAGTGCCAGGCCTTCCGGCTCCCAGCACCAGTTCTCCATGAACTGGCTCGGCAATTCCACCGCGTCCCATGCCACGCCGTTGATGCCGGAGACGCCGGCGTGTTCGACACGGGTCAGCAGGTGATGCAGGCCGTGGCCGAATTCGTGGAACAACGTGGTCACTTCATCGTGGGTCAGCAGGGCAGGCTTGCCGCTGTCGGCCGGGGTGAAGTTGCACACCAGGTTAGCCACCGGGCTTTGCAGTACGCCGTCAACCGTGCGGCGACGGTCACGCGCGCCGTCCATCCAGGCGCCGCCACGCTTGTTGGCGCGGGCGTACAGGTCGAAGAAGAAGCGGCCGACGTGCTGGCCGTTTTCCTTGATTTCAAACAGGCGAACGTCCGGGTGCCAAGTGTCGAAACCTTTTTGCTCGGCGATCTCGATGCCGTACAGGCGCTGGACGATGGCAAACAGGCCGCCCAACACTTTGTCGATCGGGAAGTAGGCGCGCAGGGCTTCCTGGGACACGCTGTAGCGCTGCTCGCGGAGTTTTTCGCCGTAGAAACCACTGTCCCAGCTTTGCAGTTCCGCACAGCCTTGTTCGGCGGCATACGCCTTGAGCTGTTGCAGGTCCTGGGCGGCAAACGGCTTGCTGCGCTTGGCCAGGTCGCGCAGGAAGCTCAGCACCTGGTCGCTGGACTCGGCCATTTTGGTCGCCAGGCTCAGCTCGGAGAACGACGCATAGCCCAGCAGTTGGGCCAGCTCCTGACGCAGGTCGAGGATCTGTTCCATCACCGGGCCGTTATCATTCTTACCGGCATTCGGGCCTTGGTCCGACGCGCGGGTGCAGTAGGCCGCGTAGACCTCTTCGCGCAGGGCGCGGTCGTGGGCGTAGGTCATCACCGCGTAGTAGCTGGGGAATTCCAGGGTGATCAGCCAGCCATCGAGGCCTTTGGCCTGGGCGGCGGCGGCCATTTGCGCCTTGGCCGAATCGGTCAGACCGGCGAGGGTGGCTTCATCGGTAACGTGCTTGGTCCAGGCCTGGGTGGCATCCAACAGTTGGTTGGAAAATTTGCTGCCCAGCTCGGAGAGCTTGCTCTGCACTTCGGCGTAGCGCTTTTGCTGCTCAGGCGGCAAATCGATACCCGACAGGCGAAAGTCGCGCAGCGAGTGCTCAAGGATAGTCTTTTGCGCCACGTCGAAACCAGCGGCTTCCGGGCTGTTGGCCAGGGCTTCAAAGGCCTGGAACAGCGCGCGGTTCTGACCCATTTCGGTGGAGTAGGCGCTCAATGCCGGCAGGCAAGCCTCATAGGCTTCGCGCAACTCGGCACTGTTGCACACGGCATTCAGGTGGCTGACCGGGCTCCAGGCGGCGCCCAGGCGGTCATTCAGTTCATCCATCGCCAGCACCAGGCCGGCCCATGTAGGATTTTCACCCTGGCTTTGCAGGATGCCTTCGATGGCAACACGGTTGTCGGCGAGGATCTGTTCGATGGCCGGTTGCACGTGCTCGGCACGGATCGCCGAGAACGGCGGCAGGTCGTAGGACTGCAGAAGAGGGTTGTTCGCGCTCACGGTGGGCACCTTGGCTGAAGAAACATGTAAGAACAAAGATGGGGCCATCTTAATTACAATCAACACCCACCGCAGCTATCAGCAGAAGAGAGAGAGGCTATCGTGACCCTTCGCACCTATCAGAACCACACGCCAACCCTGGGCGCCGGGGCTTTTGTCGATATTTCGGCGGTGGTGATCGGCGATGTCGAAATCGGCGCCGACAGCTCGGTTTGGCCACTGACGGTGATTCGCGGCGACATGCACCGCATCCGCATCGGTGCGCGCACCAGCGTGCAGGACGGCTGCGTGTTGCACATCACCCATGCCGGGCCGTTCAACCCGGACGGCTTCCCGCTGCTGATCGGCGATGACGTAACCATCGCCCACAAGGTCATGCTGCATGGCTGCACGGTGGGCAACCGCATCCTGATCGGCATGGGCAGCATCGTGATGGACGGCGCCGTGGTGGAGGACGACGTGATCATCGGCGCCGGCAGCCTGGTGCCGCCGGGCAAGAAACTGGAGAGCGGTTTTTTGTACGTGGGCAGCCCGGTTAAACAGATCCGCCCATTGACTGACAAAGAGCGTGCCTTTTTCACCTACAGCGCCGCGAACTACGTGAAGCTCAAAGACCTGCACCTGGCGGAAGGATTCGACCGATGACCCTGAACTACTCCACCGTGCTGTTCGACCTGGACGGCACCCTGACCGACCCGCGCGAGGGCATCACCCGTTCGATCCAGTACGCCCTCGGCAAACTCGGCATTGATGAACCCGACTTGACCAAGCTGGAACACTTTATCGGCCCGCCATTGCTGCAAGCCTTTATGCAGTTCTATGGCTTCGATGAGGCCAAGGCCTGGGAAGCGGTGAATTTTTATCGCGAACGCTTCAAGGTCACCGGCCTGTATGAAAACCGCGTATTCGACGGCGTCATGCCGTTGCTTGAGGAACTGAATGGCCAAGGCCGCCAGCTGTATGTGGCCACGTCCAAGCCGTGGGTATTCGCCCGCGAGATTGCCCGGCACTTTGATTTTGCCAAGCACTTCAAGGTGATCTACGGCAGCGAGCTGGACGGCACGCGCACCAACAAGGTTGAGTTGATTGCGCACTTGATGAATGAAGAGGGCCTGGACCCGGCGACCACGTTGATGATCGGGGACCGCAAGCATGACCTGATCGGCGCGCGCAGCAATGGGCTGGATTCGGCGGCGGTGGGGTATGGGTTTGGCAGTTTTGAAGAGTTGAATGCCGAGGCGCCGACCTGGCATTTTGAGACGCTGGATGAGATGCATCAGGCGTTTTTGCAGCGCGCTTGATACCGCTTTCGCGAGCAAGCCCGCTCCCACACTTGACCGAGTTTCAACATGAGAATGCGGTCGAATGTGGGAGCTGGCTTGCCTGCGATGAGGCCCTAGTGGCCACCACCCTCCAACTGCCGCAGCGCCGCTTTACGCTGCTCCACCGGCAAGCCACCCATCTTCTCCACCGCCGCAAAGAACTTCACCCAGTCCCCACCTTCCTGCGCAAACAACGCCGCAAACGCCGGCACCCATTGGTCATACAGCCCAAACGGCAGCAACCGCGCGTTGTTCATCGGCTGGTTGATCCACACGTCGTAACGTTTATCACCTCCCCACTGGCTATCGCGCATTTGCCGGTAATCGCTGCGCAAACGCTCGAATTCCGCCGCCTTGGCCTGGCGCATCACGTCAACTGCCAAGGGCTGTGCGTAAAGCTTTTCCAGGCGTTTACGGGTATCCAGCACCAGTCGGATAAATTGATCACGCTGCTGCAACGCCGCATCGCTCAGAGGCGCCAAGCCCCGCGCCGCACGCCATTGACGAGTGCCTTCCTGCTCGACGAAGTTGGCATACGACTCGTTGAACTCGGTGTCGTCCTTCACATAAAAACGCTGGTGCGCCAGCTCATGAAAAATCAGCGTGGCCAGGCGCTCATCGCCCCAGTTCATCATCGAATTCATGATCGGGTCGTTGAACCACCCCAAGGTGGAATAGGCCTCGACGCCACCAATCGACACGTCCATGCCTTTTTGCTGCAGCAACGCCGCCTCACCGCGCGCCGCGCCCTGGTTGTAATAACCGCGATAGGCGACGCATCCGGCAATCGGGAAGCAATGGGTTTCGGGAGAGAGGGAAAATTCCGTCGTGGCGAATACATTCCAGACTACGTATGGCCGGCCAATGTCCGCGTACAACCTGTAACTCTGGTTGTCGGGCAAGTGCAGGTGCTCACTGGCGAACGTGCGGGCTTTTTGCGACTGCACCAAGTGCTCACGCAATACCTGTGGGCGAGAAGGGTCGGCAATCACCTCGGCAACCGGCTCACGGGCCCGCAACAATTGCCATTGGCCGCTGGCGAGCTGGCTGTAATAACTGACACTTGAGCAGCCGCTGAGCACCACCACCATTAACCCTGGAAGAAAACGCTTCAACATGCTCCGACTGCTCCTGGGTAATTTGCTCGCCAGCCTATCCTGCCTGCACGGAATTTTTCCATGGCCTGGCGTGTTTATACTCATGAGGAGTCTGCTGCCATCGGCGCCGGGCTCAATTCCTTCCTACCGTTGAGTGCCTGCCATGCGCCAGCTCCTGCTACCCGTCACCGTCCTGTTTCTCAGCGCCTGTGCTTCTACGCCGATTCCCCCAGTGGATCCGCATCAGGCCTGGGTCGACTTCGCCACCCCGACACCCGGCGCCAAACTGGTGATGGCCCAGCGCCTGGACGGCAAGAATCTGAATGACGGGCGTTTTTTCCAAGTGCCACCCGGCAGCCACGAGCTGATGGTGCGCTTTGATTTCGAGGTGAACACGGGTACAGGCTTTGGCGGGCTGGACCAGACGCACGACCGCACCTGTTTCATGACCCTGCAGTACGACAATTTCCAGGCAGGCCAGCGCTATGTGCTGGAAGGGCGCTCGCTGGCCTTCACGCCCAACATTCGGCTGTATAACTCAGCGCGTCAGTTGCTGGCGCAGGAGCGCAGCGTGAACTGCATCTGATCAGTCGTTGTTCTTCTGATAAACGATGGCTTTGGTGCCGTTTTCACAGCTGCCGACGACCATGGCGCTGTCATGCTTGTCGGCTTCTTCCTTGCTGACGATTTCCAAGGTGTAGGACGGCACGGCGTTAGCTTGGATCTTGACCTCGATCTCTTTTCTAAGCTCTTCACAATCTTTTGGAGCGGCCACGGCCGAAGTGGCCAAAACACCGCAGATGATCGCCAAGGCAAAACGTTTCATGTGTGAAGCTCCCTGAATGCATGCGCACGAGTGTGCGCCTAGCTGCATAGGCTATAGGACCACATAGGGGAAACACGAGTTCTGATTTAAAGCAGAACTAAATGTGGGAGCGGGCGTGTGTGGGAGCTGGCTCGCCTGCGGTGGCAGCGCCTCGGTGCAACTGCAAAACCGAGGTGTGCCTATCGCGGGCAAGCCCGGCTCTCACACAAACCCACTCCCACACTGGATCTACGCGGTTACGCAGACCGCATTAGCTGACGAGCGTGGCATCCAGGCTGATCTTGGCGTTCAGCACTTTGGACACCGGGCAGCCTTCCTTAGCCTTTTTGCTCAGTTCGTCGAACTGCGCCTGGCTTGCGCCCGGGATCTTGGCTTTCAATACCAAATGCACAGCAGTAATTGCGAAGCCGCCGTCCACTTGGTCCAGCGTCACTTCAGCCTGGGTGTCGATGCTGTCAGCCTTGAGGCCGGCGTCGCCCAGAATCATCGAAAACGCCATGGAGAAGCAGCCGGCGTGCGCCGCACCAATCAGCTCCTCAGGGTTTGTGCCCTTGCCGCCTTCGAAACGGGCCTTGAAGCCGTAGGGCGCTTCGCGCAATACGCCGGTTTCAGTGGAAATGGAACCCAGGCCTGTCTTCAGATCACCTTCCCAATGCGCGGATGCTTTTTTAACGATACTCATAGCGGTCTCCTCGAACGGTGGTTTTGCTTCAGTAAGGTTCTGAGGATAGAAGCTCTGGCAAAGTTCATCTTGTCGGAGAAACCTAGCATTCCAGTAGGAAATTTCCCTAGCTACTATTGAATCTCGGGTATATGCCCTCATTGCATACAACATGCACATGAAGCGGCAGGTTTTGGTTCGTCTATAAGCCTGCGCACCTATTGGAGAAGCAGGCTTATGAAATCGCTGTCCGACGTGAAATTCTCGACCCTGGACCTGGTGCCCGTGCGCGCCAATGGCAGCCCCGCACAGTCGTTGCGCAATTCCCTGGACTTGGCCCAGCACGTGGAAAAGTTTGGCTACAACCGTTTCTGGGTGGCCGAACACCACAACATGGATGGCATCGCCAGCTCTGCCACCTCGGTATTGCTCGGCTACCTGGCCGGTGGCACCTCAACCATCCGTGTCGGCTCCGGCGGCGTAATGCTGCCCAACCATGCACCGCTGGTGATCGCTGAGCAGTTCGGCACCCTGGAAAGCCTGTATCCGGGCCGGATCGACCTGGGCCTGGGCCGCGCGCCGGGTTCTGATCAGATGACCGCCCGCGCCCTGCGTCGCGAACGCTCGGGCAGCGCCGACGACTTCCCAGATGATGTGGCCGAGCTGATGGCTTACCTGGGCCCACGCACGCCGGATCAACGGGTTATTGCCGTGCCGGGCACCGGAACCAATGTGCCCGTGTGGTTGCTCGGCTCCAGTTTGTTCAGCGCGCAATTGGCCGGTGAGCGCGGTTTGCCCTACGCCTTCGCCTCGCATTTCGCACCGCGCCTGATGCATGAAGCTATTCGCGTGTACCGCAATCACTTCAAGCCTTCGGCTGTATTGGACAAACCCTACGTGATGCTTGGCATCCCGCTGGTGGCCGCCGATACCGACGAGCAGGCCGATTACCTGGCCACCTCGGTGTACCAGCGCATCCTCGCGCTGATGCGCGGGCAAAGCCTGGTGCAACGTCCGCCGGTCAAGACCATGGACGGCCTGTGGCTGCCCCATGAAAAAGACGCGGTCGGCAGCTTCCTCGGCCTGGCCATGGTCGGCAGCCCGGCGAAGATCCGCGCAAAACTGGACGTGCTGGTTGAGCAGACCGGTGCCGATGAGCTGATCTTTACCTGCGACCTGTACGAGCATGCCGACCGGATTCATTCCTACGAGCTGCTGGCGCAGTTGATGAAGGGCTAACATCCGCAGGCAAAAAAAAACGACGCACCTGTGCGTCGTTTTTTATGTCTGGAGCAAGGGGTTAACCGCGCTTGTAGACGATTTCCTTGGTGCCGGCTTCGCAGCTACCGACGACTGTGTGGTCGCTGGGTGCCGCGCCTTTGTCTACCACCTCCAGCGAGTAACCCGAGGCGCCCTTGGCGTCGATTTTCGCTGCGATTTCGCTTTTCAGCTCTTCACAAGGCTTGCCCGCCGCCAGGGCTGTGCCCGCAATGCTCAACAAACCTACCGCTAACAGGAACTTCTTCATCCGTTACTTTCCTTGCGCTGATCGAAAAGAGCGTGCCGACGCTTTCGCATCGGCACCCATTGGTTGTAGCGCAGGTTATGGCAATCGGCCAGTCGGCAAAGTTCAACCGACGTGATCAACTACTGGCGATTCGGAACCCCACCTTGAGCGTGACCTGGAAGTGCGCGGCCTTGCCGTCCTTGATGTGACCACGGGTTTCAGTCACTTCGAACCATTCCAGGTGCTTGATGCTTTTGTTCGCTTCGGCGATGGCGTTGTTGATGGCGTCTTCGATGCTTGTCGCCGACGAACCCACCAATTCGACTTTCTTGTACGTGTGATGATCAGACATGGCGTTTCTCCTGAGGTCTTTAGTGAGCGTAGCAGTCAATGTTCGTACTGCTTCTGGCGACTATTCCCACTCAAAAGTTCAGATTTACTGCACTTTCTGAAAACGCTGGAGTCGGTATCTACACATGCCACTCAATCACTTCAGGAGAGTCCACATGGCCAACACTTCTTTACGCAAAGCGTCGCTGGAAAGCATGGAAGCCGAGATTTCGAGCCTTCTCAAGTCCCTTGAGAGCCTTAAGGACGATGCGTCCGACGAGTCGCGCAAAACGCTGAAGGCCCTGAAAAGCAATGCCGAGAATGCCCTCAAGCACTCCCGTCATCTGATCAGCGATGCCTACGAAGAAAGCAAAGTCAAAATCCGCGAAACCGGTGTTGCAACCCGGGACTACGCGCAAGAGCACCCATGGACTACCGCCGGCGTCGCCGTTGGCGCGCTGGGTCTGCTGGCGGCTTACCTGCTGTGCAAACGTGGCGACTGAAACACCGGCTACACCGGCTGGCGCAACAGCTCTGCCTTGAGCCACTGCGCCAGTTGACCCGCGCGCCCGTCTGCGGCGCGCTTGGGTAGCCACAGCGCCAGGTGCGCCGGGGTTTCGCTGAAACCCCACGGCGCCACCAGGCGACCCGCGCGCAGGTCCTCTGCCACCAGCGGTTCTGGCGCAATTGCCACCCCAAGCCCTGCCACCGCCGCCTCCAGTAAATAATACAAATGCTCAAACCCCTGGCCGTGTTTTAACGCGCCGGGTGCAATGCCGTATTGCTGCGCCCAACTGGGCCAGGCTTGCGGGCGCGAGGTGGTGTGCAACAAGGCTTCGCCACACAAGGCTTGCGCCGGGGCTTGGCGCAAATGCTCGTAACCGGCAAAGCGCGGACTCATTACCGGGCCAATGCGCTCGCTGGCCAACTCGTACACCTGCATGTCCGCCGGCCACGGCGGCTCAGCGAACACCAGCAGGGCGTCGAGGCCGGGACGCCTGGGGTCAAGATCGCCGTCACCTGCTGACAGGTGCAGGCGCAAGTCCGGCAGGTCGGTGTTCAAGCGGCCCAGGCGCGGGATCAACCAGCGCGCCAACAAACTGCCCGAACAGCCCAGCACGAACGGCGCGTCGGCGCTGGCCTGGGTCAGCTCGGCGCACACATCCCTCAAACGTTCGAACGCCTCTGCGCTGGCATCGCGTAGCCGAACACCGGCATCTGTGAGTTTAATGCCGCGTCCATCTTTGGCGAACAGGCTGACACCCAAATGCTCTTCGAGCACCTTCAACTGGCGGCTGACGGCGCCGTGGGTCACATGGAGCTGCTCGGCAGCCTGACTGACGCTGTTGAGCCGGGCGGTGGCTTCAAATGCACGCAAGGCATTGAGGGGTGGAAGGTCTCGGCTCATTCGTGAGTTTTCCTGACAGGTTGCGGCGATCTTATCGGTTTTCAGCGTAGCGCGTCAGGGGTAGAGTGGGCCTCATTGCCTCTCCTCACATTCTTTACCGGAGCGCCCCATGACTCAGTCCCAGACCGATCTACGCAACGGCCCAGACGCCAACGGCTTGTTTGGCGCGTTCGGCGGCCGCTACGTCGCTGAAACCCTGATGCCGTTGATCCTCGACCTGGCCCGCGAATACGAAGCCGCCAAGATCGATCCGGCATTCAACGAAGAATTGGCCTACTTCCAGCGCGACTACGTCGGACGTCCGAGCCCGCTGTATTTCGCTGAGCGCCTGACTGAATTCTGCGGCGGCGCCAAGATTTACCTCAAGCGCGAAGAGCTCAACCACACCGGCGCGCACAAGATCAACAACTGCATCGGCCAGATCCTGCTGGCGCGGCGCATGGGCAAGAAACGCATCATCGCCGAGACCGGCGCCGGCATGCACGGCGTGGCCACCGCCACCGTGGCCGCGCGTTTTGGCCTCGACTGCGTGATCTACATGGGCACCACCGACATCGAGCGCCAGCAGGCCAACGTGTTCCGCATGAAGCTGCTGGGCGCCGAAGTGATCCCGGTGGTCGCCGGCACCGGCACCCTCAAAGATGCGATGAACGAAGCCCTGCGTGACTGGGTGACCAACGTCGACGATACCTTCTACCTGATCGGCACCGTCGCCGGCCCACACCCCTACCCGGCGATGGTGCGCGACTTCCAGGCCGTGATCGGCAAAGAAACCCGCGACCAACTGCAAGCCCAGGAAGGCCGCCTGCCGGACAGCCTGGTGGCGTGCATCGGCGGCGGTTCCAACGCCATGGGCCTGTTCCACCCGTTCCTGGACGACACCAGCGTCGAGATCATCGGCGTTGAAGCGGCCGGCCACGGCATCGAAACCGGCAAACATGCCGCCAGCCTCAACGGCGGCGTGCCCGGCGTGCTGCACGGCAACCGCACCTTCCTGCTGCAGGATGACGACGGCCAGATCATTGACGCCCACTCGATTTCCGCCGGCCTCGACTACCCGGGCATCGGCCCTGAACACGCCTGGTTGCATGACATCGGCCGCGTCCAGTACACCTCGGTGACCGACGACGAAGCCCTCGAGGCGTTCCACACATGCTGCCGCCTGGAAGGGATTATTCCTGCACTGGAAAGCGCCCATGCCCTGGCTGAAGTGTTCAAACGCGCACCGAACCTGCCGAAAGATCACCTGATGGTGGTCAACCTCTCCGGCCGTGGCGACAAAGACATGCAAACCGTGATGCACCATATGCAACAGTCGAAGCAGGAGAAACACTGATGAGCCGCCTGCAAACCCGTTTTGCGCAACTCAAAGAACAAAACCGCGCCGCGCTGGTGACCTTCGTCACCGCTGGCGACCCGGGTTATGACACCTCGCTGGCGATCCTCAAAGGCTTGCCGGCAGCTGGCGCCGACGTGATCGAGCTGGGCATGCCCTTCACCGACCCCATGGCCGACGGCCCGGCGATTCAACTGGCTAACATCCGCGCGCTGGAAGCCAAGCAGAACCTGGCGAAAACCCTGCAAATGGTTCGCGAGTTCCGCAAAGACAACAACGACACGCCGCTGGTGTTGATGGGCTACTTCAACCCGATCCACAAATATGGCGTGCCGCAGTTCATCAGTGACGCCAAGCAAGCCGGCGTAGACGGCCTGATCGTGGTCGACATGCCGCCTGAGCATAACGGCGAGCTGTGCGATCCGGCTCAGGCAGCAGGCATCGACTTTATCCGCCTGACCACGCCAACCACCGATGACGTGCGCCTGCCGACCGTGCTCAATGGCAGCTCCGGCTTTGTGTACTACGTGTCGGTGGCCGGTGTGACCGGTGCCGGGGCGGCCACCCTGGAGCACGTTGAAGAAGCCGTGACTCGCCTGCGTCGGCATACCGACCTGCCGATCAGCATCGGCTTTGGTATCCGCACGCCGGAACAGGCAGCCGCTATCGCGCGCCTGGCGGACGGTGTGGTGGTCGGTTCGGCGCTGATTGATCACATCGCCACTGCCAAAAATGATCAGCAGGCGATTGATGGCGTGTTGACCTTGTGCGCGGCGCTTTCGGAAGGCGTTCGCAACGCCCGTAAGTAAACGCCGTGTAGCAGTAGGTAAAGTTCCTGATACAGAGGAATCATACTGTCGAATCAGTACCTAAACTGACAAGACCAAGGGATTTCGAACCCGGTTCGAAATCCCTTTTTTGTTCGTGCAGTACTGAGGAAACACCCCATGAAAATGCCTAAACGCTTGATCGCTGGTCTCGGCGTGCTGATGCTCGGCGCGAGTGCCTTGGTGCAGGCCGCGCCACCTGACCAACGGGGCGATGACAATGGCCCTGGCCCTGGCCGTGGCGGCCCGCAAGGCCAGCACGAGCAACGCGGCGATGACCATCGTGGCCCGCAGAACAACCGTCGTGGCCCGCCTCAGGACTTCGGCCCGGTGCGCCAGATCATCCACGACAACCACGGTCAGTTCGCCCGTGGCGCACCGCCGCCACCGAATGTACGCCTGGTCCGCGGCCAGCCACTGCCACGCGGCTACTACGGCGAACGCCTGGACAACCGCGCCCTGGCACGCCTGCCGGTTTACCCGGGTTATGAATGGCGCCGTTCCGGCCCGGACGTGGTCTTGATCGCAGTCGGCACAGGCATCGTCTACGAGATTCTGGACGGCGTACTTAACTAATCCCTCGCACTAACACTAACCTGTGGCGAGCGGGCTTGCCCCGCGTTGGGGTGCGAAGCGCCCCCAAAACCGGATAACGCGGTTTCCCTGAGACACCGCAGTGGCCCTGATGGGGCTGCTGCGCAGCCCAACGCGGGGCAAGCCCGCTCGCCACGTGAAGCCCGCTCGCCACAGGCTATTCCTTCAGTTCAATACGTTCGACTTTGCCTACAAGCAACACGTAGGACAGCGCGCCCAACAGCGCCAGCACCGCAATGTAGGTAATCGCCGGCGCAAACGAATCCCCGCTGGCCAAAAAGCCAATCACAATCGGCGTCGTAATCGCCGACAAGTTACCGATAAAGTTAAACACCCCGCCGGTCAATCCCAGCAGCCGCGCGGGCGCCAAGGTCGACACCAGCGACCAGGTGATCGACGCCAGGCCATTCCCAAAGAACGCCACCGCCAGAAACGCAATCACCCACGTCGTCGAATCCACATAGTTGGCGCCAATGATCGCCGTGGAAATCAGCAGCCCGCCAATAATCGGCAACTTGCGCGCAAAGCCTACCGACGTGCCGCGGCGAATCAGCCAGTCAGAAAACAGCCCCGAACACAGCACACCCACAAACGCCGCCAGAAACGGCAGCGACGCCAGCAAGCCCGACTTGATGAAGTCCATGCCGCGATATTTCACCAGGTAGGTCGGGAACCACGTCAGAAAAAACCACAACGTGGAGTTCAGGCAAAACTGCCCCAGGTAGATGCCCCACAGCTTGCGCTTGCTCAGCACGATCCCAAGGTCGACCCAACTGAATGGCGCCTTGACCGCCTTGGCCTGCATATCCACCAGCCCGCCGCCTTCGCGGATCAGCTCGATTTCAGCCGCATTGGCGCCTTTGAAGTCCTTCGGCTCGCGGTACACCGCGTACCAGATCAGCGCCCACACAATGCCCACGCCACCGGTGGCGACAAACACCATGTGCCAGCCGAACGCGTGTTGCAGCCAGGCCAGTACCGGCGTGAGAAACGCCAGCCCGACAAACTGCCCGGAGGTATAAACGCCAATCGCCGTGGCCCGCTCGCGCTCGGGAAACCAGGTGGTGACCACGCGACTGTTGATCGGATAGGCCGGCGCTTCCAGCGCGCCGACCGCCATGCGCAGCACAAACAGCGCGATAAAGCTGGCGGCAAAACCAAGCATCACGGTGGCAATCGACCACAGCAGCAAGGCCACGGTGTAGAGAGTGCGCGGCGGCACCCGGTCCACCAACCAGCCGCCGGGGATCTGCATGGCGGCGTAGGTCCAGCCGAACGCCGAGAAGATCAGCCCGACATGCACCGGGTCGATGCCCAGCTCGCTGGTCAGCGCCGGGGCGGCAATCGACAGGTTGCTGCGGTCGAGGTAGTTGATCACCACGGTGATAAACAGCAGCACCATGATGAAGAAACGCTTTCTGCTGGGCGTGACGAGAGAAGCCTGCCCGGTGAAGGATTCAGGGTGCATGGGGGTTGCCTCTTCTTATGTTTATTGAGGACAGGTCTTACTGGACCAAAGGTAGGAGGGGGCTTGCCCCCGATGAGGAGTGCCAGTCACCGAATGCATCAACTGATACACCGCTATCGGGGGCAAGCCCCCTTCCACATTTTGTGTCCGATTTCGTCAGGGGCTGATCACCACTCGGCAAAGCTGCCGTCGGCATGCCGCCAGATCGGGTTGCGCCAGCGGTGGCCGATAGCCGCGCGCTCGATCACGTATTCCTCGTTGATCTCGATGCCCAGGCCTGGCCCGTTGGGGATCTTCACAAAGCCTTTGTCATAGTCGAACACGCCCGGGTCGCGCACATAGTCGAGCAGGTCGTTGCTCTCGTTGTAGTGAATGCCCAGGCTTTGCTCCTGGATAAACGCGTTGTAGCAAACCGCGTCCAGTTGCAGACAGGCCGCCAATGCAATCGGGCCCAGCGGGCAGTGCAGGGCCAGGGCCACGTCGTAGGCTTCGGCCATGTTGGCGATCTTGCGGGTTTCGGTGATGCCGCCGGCGTGGGAGGCGTCCGGCTGGATGATGTCGACGTAACCTTCGCTGAGCACGCGCTTGAAGTCCCACCGTGAGAACAGCCGCTCGCCCAGCGCAATCGGCGTGCTGGTCAACGGCGCCAGTTCTTTGAGCGCTTCGTAGTTTTCGCTGAGCACCGGCTCTTCGATAAACATCAGTTTGTAAGGGTCGAGTTCTTTCATCAGCACCTTGGCCATGGGCTTGTGCACCCGGCCATGGAAGTCGACGCCAATGCCGACGTTCGGGCCCACCGCATCGCGCACGGCGGCAACGTTGGCCAGGGCCAGGTCGACTTTTTCGAAACTGTCGACAAACTGCAGCTCCTCGGTGCCGTTCATTTTCACTGCAGTGAAGCCACGGGCCACGGCCTCTTTGGCGGCACGCGCCGTATCGGCGGGGCGGTCGCCGCCGATCCATGAATACACGCGAATCTTGTCGCGCACCTGGCCGCCCAACAGGTCGCTGACCGACACACCGAGCGCCTTGCCCTTAATGTCCCACAGCGCCTGGTCGATACCGGCGAGGGCGCTCATGTGCACGGCACCGCCCCGGTAGAAGCCGCCGCGATAGAGCACCGTCCAGATGTCTTCGATATTGCGTGGGTCTTTGCCGATCAGGTAGTCGGAAAGTTCTTCAACAGCCGCCGCCACCGTGTGCGCGCGGCCCTCGACCACAGGTTCACCCCAGCCGGTCACGCCCTGGTCGGTTTCTACCTTGAGGAAGCACCAGCGCGGCGGGACGATGAAGGTGGTCAGTTTGGTGATTTTCATCTTCTTATCTCTCTTGTCGATGCAGCGCCGAGGGCGCAAAACTTGCGTTCTTTTCAGGCCATCAATTCAGCGCATTCCAGGCGGCGACATACGCCTGGGCACTGCTCGCCACTTGATCCACAGACATGCCCGGCTTGAACAACCCGGACCCCAGGCCGAAGCCCTTGGCGCCTGCGTCGAAATACACCTGCATGTTGTCCGGGGTCACGCCGCCGACCGGCAGCAGCAACGTGCCCGCCGGCAGTACCGCCAACCACGCTTTGATCACGGCCGGGCCCATTTGCTCGGCCGGGAACAGCTTCAGTACGTCGGCGCCTTCGGCCAACGCGGCGAAGGCTTCGGTGGGCGTGGCCACGCCCGGCGACAGGTACAAGCCCGCCGCTTTCGCGGCGCGCAGCACCTTGGCATCGCTGTGGGGCATGACGATCACTTGGCCACCGGCGGCTTTGACGTGCTCGACCTGCTCGGGCGTCAACACGGTGCCCGCGCCGATCAGGCAATCGGCGGGCAGGCTGTCGCGCAGCGTGCGGATGCTGGTGTAAGGGTCCGGCGAATTGAGCGGAACTTCGATCACGCGAAAGCCGGCCTGGTAGAGCACTTGGCCGATCGCTTCAGCTTCGTGCGGTCGTACACCGCGCAGGATTGCGATCAAACCGTTGTGTGCGAGTGCTTGCTTGAGCATGTCAGGCCTCCAGGACCGGTTGAGTGAGCCCGGCCGCCACGGCCAATTGCCACAGGCCGCGTTCGGTGGCCGCTTGCGCCAGGCTGACGTGGGCGAAGCCGCAGAGGGCGAGGGCGCGCTGGTAACGGGCGCAGAGCGCTGCGGTGCCGACCAGGACGATGGGCTTATGTTTTGCAGGGGCCGGTAAACCGGCGAGTTCATGCCCGATCAGCAGGCCGGACAGGTAATCCGGTTGCTGGTCGGGAGCCAGTTCGGCGGTCAGCCCGAGTGTGCGGGCGCTGAACAATGTCGAGAGCACGCCACGCTGGCCGTCGTTGGAGAGTGCCACCTGCACGCCGCGATCAAAGGCTTCGACCTGGAAGTGGTCGGAGGTTTTTTGCGTACGGCCGAGAATGCTGTGCTGGCTCAGCACGGCGAACAGTTCGCCGGTCATGAAGGTGTCGAAGTGCGTGATGCAGCCCTCCACCACCTCGACCCATTTGGAATGGCTGCCCGGCAGGCCGATCAATACCTCGGCCGCGAGGCCTTGCAGCACGCCCAGCACCTGGGTTTCTTCGCCGCGCATCACATTGGGCAAGCCCACCTGTTCGATCACGCCGGGCACGATATGCACCGCCACGCCGCGCAGGCTGCGCACGCTGTGCAGCGCCTGGCCGAGGCTTGCGACATCGACCGGCGTATTGCGATACGCCGCCTCACTCCAGCCCTGGGCACTGCCCACCATGCCGCAGGCGATCACCGGCAAGTCGGGCTGGGCGTCGAGCCAGTCGCCGCAGGCCGCGTCGAACGCCAACTCGAAGCCATCGCTGCAACGCGCGCCGGCAATGTCACGGGGTTCGCTGGGCAGGTGCATGATGCCGAACGCCAGTGCGCGCTGGTCGAGCACCTTGCCGGCCGGGCCGAGTTTATAAGCACGAAGGGAGCTGGTCCCCCAGTCGAGCGCGATCAATTGCGCCTGCATCGCTTCACCTGAAATGAGTGGGTGCTGAAAAAAGCAGATGGGCGAATATAAACCTATGGCTGGCGATATCTCAATATATAAATAACAGTCCCATATATTGGGTCAAAACATAAAAAATCCCATCGCCTTTGCACTAGGGGATGGGATTTTTATACGCACTGGTTAAAAAATAGACAGATCCAGCTCGCGCATCGCGCCCATCCAGATCGCGTAATCGGTGTGATCCTTCAGGTCATCGCCGGTATCAGGGTGCAGGAACACCACCAGCCCCTCGCGATGCAAAGCCAGCCATGGCAACACCACACCGATGTATTCCGGCTCGAACGCCAGCTGGCAACTCCAGTCCGGGTGCGGGCCCACCGGGCGTTCATGCACGCGGCCCATGCGCAACGGAAACAGCTTGGCCGCGTCCTCGCAGAGCTGGCGCGCCTGGTCGATCGTGCTGGCGTCGAAGTAGATGTGAGCGTGGTAGCCCTTGATACGTTGCATGGCGAAATCCGGATCCAATATGCGCCGATCCTAGACCGCAATCGACGGCAGGGCCAGCCCGGTCAGCGACTGTGCGCTGCTGGCTTGCTCGGCCACCAGCCAGTCGACAAAGCGCTCGACCAACTGCCCCCGGCGTTTGCGCTGGGGCTGCACCACGTAATAACCGAAGCGTGAGATCACCGTGTCGCTGATCGGCCGACACAGCCAGTTCTGCTCCAGCAGGTTATCCACCAAGTGGCGCCAGCCGATGGCCACGCCCTGGCCGGCAATCGCGGCCTGGATCAACAGGGTGTAGTTGTCGAAGCGCAGTTGGCCGGGTGTGGGCGCGGTGGTAATGCCCAGCTCGCGAAACACACCGCTCCAGTCGAACCACTGGCTGTTGTTTTCCTGGCGCAGGTGCAGCAGCGGACAGTCCGGCAGCGTCTGCACGGTCAGCGGCGTGGCCTGGTCCTTGAGCCATTGCGGGCTGCACACCGGGAACACTTCCTCGTTGAACAGCCAGAGGCTGTCACCCTGTTTGAAACGGCCATCGCCAAACAACACCGCCACGTCGATATCGCTGCGCAAGGTGGCATGGTTGCGTTCGCTAGTGACCAGGCTCACGTCAACCTGCGGGTTGGCCTGGTGAAAGCGGTGCAGGCGCGGCATCAGCCAGTAGGCGGCGAAGGCAAAGTCGGTGGCCACTTGCAGCACTTCATGCTGGTCTTGCTGGGTGATCGCGCTCAGGCCTTGGTTGATGACCTGCAAACCGCCCTG
This sequence comes from Pseudomonas sp. N2-3-1-14, assembly GCF_041228395.1. Taxonomy (NCBI): domain Bacteria; kingdom Pseudomonadati; phylum Pseudomonadota; class Gammaproteobacteria; order Pseudomonadales; family Pseudomonadaceae; genus Pseudomonas; species Pseudomonas sp. N2-3-1-14. Next base: position 30,949 of record NZ_CP166199.1, on the reverse strand, counting down.
CGCATGCTCAAACAACAGCGCCCCAGCGTCGGTCAGCTCGATGCCACGGTAGATGCGATCAAACAGACGCAGCCCAAGCTGTTCTTCGAGGCGTTTGATCTGCTGGCTAATGGCCGGCTGGGTGGTGCCCAGTTCCACGGCGGCAGCGGTAAAGCTGCGGTGGCGTGCCGCCGCCTCGAATGCGCGCAGCAGGTCGAGGGAAAGATCGCCAAGGGCTTCATACATAAGCTGTGCTTATCCTAGACATTGCTTTTCATGGGCTTTACCCCATTTTCCATGGGCCGCATGCTCATTCGCATAAACACCGCCTATGGAATGCCGAAGACTCATGAAGCGCAAGAACATTCTTTTCATCATGGCCGATCAAATGGCCGCGCCACTGCTTCCGTTCTACGGACCTTCCCCCATCAAACTGCCAAACCTGAGCCGCCTCGCCGAACAGGGTGTGGTGTTCGACGCCGCCTATTGCAACAGCCCGCTGTGCGCGCCGTCGCGGTTCACGCTGGTCAGCGGCCAGTTGCCGAGCAAGATCGGCGCCTACGACAACGCGGCAGACTTCCCTGGCGATGTGCCGACCTATGCCCACTACCTGCGCCGCCTCGGCTACCGCACCGCGCTGTCGGGCAAGATGCACTTCTGCGGGCCCGACCAGTTGCACGGCTATGAAGAACGCCTGACCAGCGACATTTACCCCGCCGACTATGGCTGGGCGGTGAACTGGGATGAGCCGGACGTGCGCCCCACCTGGTATCACAACATGGCATCGGTGCTGCAAGCCGGCCCGTGCGTGCGCACCAACCAGCTGGATTTCGATGAAGAGGTGGTGTTCAAGGCCCAGCAATATTTGTTCGACCATATCCGCAATGAGGGTGACCAGCCGTTCTGCCTGACCGTGTCGATGACTCACCCACACGACCCGTACACCATTCCCAAACCGTTTTGGGACCTGTACGACGACAGCGACATCCCAATGCCTACGACGCCGGCCCAGGCCGACCTCGACCCGCATTCGCAGCGCCTGCTCAAGGTCTACGACCTGTGGGACAAGCCGCTGCCGCTGAACAAAATCCGTGATGCGCGCCGCGCCTATTTTGGCGCGTGCAGCTACATCGACAGCAACGTCGGCAAACTCCTGCAAACCCTGGAAGACACCGGCCTTGCCGATGACACGATCATCATCTTCTCCGGCGACCACGGCGACATGCTCGGCGAGCGCGGCCTCTGGTACAAAATGCACTGGTTTGAAATGGCCGCCCGCGTGCCGCTGCTGGTCAGTGCACCGGGGCAATTCGCGGCGGGCCGCGTGACCAAAGCGGTTTCCACGGCCGACCTGTTGCCGACGTTGGTGGAGCTGGCCGGCGGCGAGCTGGACCCACGCTTGCCGCTGGACGGACGCTCGCTGGTCCCGCACTTGCAGGGGCAGGGCGGGCACGATGAAGTGTTTGGCGAATATATGGCCGAAGGCACCATCAGCCCGCTGATGATGATTCGCCGTGGCGCGTACAAGTTCATCTACAGCGAGGACGATCCTTGTCTACTGTTCGATGTGCACAACGACCCGCACGAGCGGGAAAACCTCAGCCAGTCACCGGAACACCGGCCACTGTTCGAGGCGTTTTTGAGTGAGGCGCGGGCCAAATGGGACATCCCGGCGATCCATCAGCAGGTGCTCGCCAGCCAACGCCGTCGTCGCCTGGTGTTTGAGGCGCTGACCCAAGGCAAGCTGAAGAGCTGGGATCACCAGCCACTGGTGGATGCCAGTCAGCAATACATGCGCAACCATATCGACCTCGACGACCTGGAGCGCAAGGCACGTTACCCACAACCCTGCCAAAACCAATAAATAGACAGAGGGAAGGCCATGCAAAAGTTGACTGTAGTGCTGGGCATGTTGGTGCTCAGTAGCGCCAATGCGTACGCGGACGCTAGCTGCGACACGGTGAAGATGGCCGATCCAGGCTGGAGCGATATCGCCGCCACCAATGCCATCACCGGTTTTCTGTTGAACGGCATGGGCTACAAGGCCAAGGTCGACACCCTGGCGGTGCCGATCACCTTTGGCGGGCTCAAGGACGGCCAGGTGGACGTGTTTCTGGGCAATTGGATGCCGGCGCAGCAAGGCTTCTATGACAAGTTCGTGGCCAATGGCGATGTGGTGCAACTGGCGAAAAACCTCGACGGCACCGAGTTCACCCTTGCCGTGCCGGACTACGTGTGGGACGCCGGGGTGCATGACTTTGCCGACTTGAACAAATTTGCCGACAAGTTCGACAAGAAGATCTACGGCATCGGCTCCGGCGCGCCGGCCAATATTTCGCTGCAGGAGATCATCAAGAAGAACGACTTCGACCTCGGCCAGTGGAAGCTGATCGAGTCGAGTGAACAGGCGATGCTGGCCGAAGTGTCGCGGGCGGTTAAAAAACAGAAGTTCGTGACCTTCCTCGGCTGGACGCCGCACCCGATGAACGTGCAGTTGAACATGCATTACCTCAAGGGCGGCGAGAAGTACTTCGGTGACACCGGCAGTGTTTACACCTTGACCCGCAAGGGCTACGCGCAAGCCTGCCCGAATGTCGGAAAACTGCTGACCAACCTGAGTTTTACCCAGGAGATGGAGAACAGCATCATGGCTGAGGTGGTGAATAAAAAAGTCAGCAATGCTGATGCGGCGAAGGCATGGATCAAGGCGAACCCGGCGGTGTTGGACAAGTGGCTGGATGGGGTAAAAACCGTGGATGGCCAGGATGCGTTGGCTGCGGTAAAAGCCAAACTCTAACCCCCGAAATCGATCCTTTTGGGAACTGGCTTTTGTGGGAGCTGGCTTGCCTGCGATGCAGGCACCTCGGTATTACTGATACGCCGCGGTGATGCTATCGCAGGCAAGCCAGCTCCCACAGGTACCGGTGTGTGCTGATACCCTGAGCTAACCTTTTCAACCCGAGTCTGCGATGCCCCGGCCCAACCGCCATACACTCTTGCCCTTCCTCGCCTGGCTCCCGCGCCAAACCCGCGCCAGCGTCGGCCGGGACGCGATGGTTGGCCTCAGCGGTGCCGTGCTCGCGCTGCCGCAGTCGATTGCCTACGCGCTGATCGCCGGTCTCCCACCCGAATACGGTTTGTACGCCGCCATCATCCCGGTATTGATCGCCTGCCTCTGGGGTTCCTCCTGGCACTTGATCTGCGGCCCTACCGCCGCCATTTCCATCGTGCTCTACGCCAGCATCAGCCCCTTGGCGGTGCCAGGGTCGCAAGACTACATCACGCTGATTCTGCTGCTGACCGTCCTCGCTGGCGTTTTCCAGTGGCTGCTGGGCATGCTGCGCTTCGGCGCGTTGGTCAATTTCGTCTCTCATTCGGTGGTGCTGGGGTTCACCCTCGGCGCTGCCGTGGTGATCGCCTTGGGGCAGTTGCCCAACCTGCTGGGGCTGGATCTGCCCAGCCAAGCCACAGCGATCAAGAGTTTGCTGGCGCTCATCGATCACAGTGGCGAATGGGACCACGCCTCCCTCGCCCTGGGCCTGGGCACTTTGCTGGTGGGCGCGCTGCTCAAGTACCTGGTGCCACGTTGGCCAACACTGTTGATCGCCCTGGCCTTGGGCAGCCTGGTGGCGTGGCTGTGGCCGTCGATGTTCGGGCATGTGGCGCGGGTCAGTTCGTTTGTGGGCACACTGCCGCCGTTCAGCCCATTACCGTTGGACCTGGACATGCTCCTGCGCCTGCTGCCGAGCGCGGTGGCGGTGGGCATGCTCGGGCTGGTGACCAGCTTGTCGATTGCGCGCTCGCTGTCGGCGCGTTCGCAGCAACTGCTCGACGCCAATCAAGAAGTCCGCGCGCAGGGCTTATCCAATATCGTCGGCGGATTTTTCTCCGGCTACTTGTCGGCCGGTTCCTTTACCCGCTCCGGCCTCAGTTACGAGGCGGGCGCTTGCTCACCGTTGGCAGGCGTGTTTTCCGCCGGCTGGGTGGCGTTGTTTGCCGTATTTGGGGCGGCGTTGATCGCGCACATACCAATCCCCAGCATGGCCGCGAGCATCCTGCTGATTTGCTGGGGCCTGGTGGATCATCGCGGCATCCGCGCGCTGTTTCGCGTGAGCCGCGCAGAATTTGTGGTGATGAGCCTGACGTGCGTGGCCACCTTGCTGCTGGAGCTGCAAACGGCGATTTACGCCGGGGTGCTGGCGTCGCTGTTTTTCTACCTCAAACGCACTTCGCAACCGCGTGTTCAGCAGTGGCGCGACGGTGATGAAGATGTATTGCGGGTGGGGGGCTCGATCTTTTTTGGCGCCAGCCATTACCTGCAAGTGCGCCTGCAGAGCTTGCAGGGTGAGCGGGTGGTGATCGAGGCGCAGCAGATCAACTTTATCGACTATTCCGGGGTGGAGATGCTGCACCAGGAGGCACGGCGGTTGCGGGGAACGGGGCGTAGTTTGACGTTGCGTAGGGCCCGGCCGCAGGTAGTGGAAGAGCTGAAAAAACTCGAAGGGGCCGACAACTGCCCCATCCATTTCGAAGACTGAATGCGGTTAAAACTGTGGGAGCTGGCTTGCCTGCGATAGGATCACCTCGGTCTAACTGACCGACCGAGTCGTCTGCATCGCAGGCAAGCCAGCTCCCACAGTTTGACCGTGCCCACGTTGGCGTTGTGTTAAGCCAACTGGCGGCGTAGCTCAGCCAACACCGGCGCCGAATCCGGGCGCACGCCGCGCCACAGGAAGAACGCTTCCGCCGCCTGCTCCACGAGCATGCCCAGGCCATCCATCGCCACGGCTGCGCCATGCTCTGTCGCCCAACGGCAGAACGCGGTGGGTTCCTTGGCGTACATCATGTCGTAGCAAAAGGTCTTGCCCGGCTCGATCAGGCTGCTGGCAATCGGCGGTACATCGCCTGACAGACTCGCGGACGTGGCATTGATGATCAGGTCCACCGGCTCACGCAGCCAGTCGAAACCGCTGGCTGACACAGCGCCCAGATCGTCAAACAGCCCGGCAAGCAACTCGGCCTTTTCCACCGTGCGGTTGGCGATGATCAGCGCGGCAGGCTGCTCGGCCAGCAAGGGCTCCAACGCCCCACGCACCGCGCCGCCAGCACCGAGCAACAGGATGCGCTGGCCTTGCAGGTTCAGCCCGGCGTTCACTTTCAGGTCGCGCACCAGGCCGGCGCCGTCGGTGTTGTCACCCAGCAGGGTGCCGTCGGCCAGCTTGCTCAGGGTGTTCACCGCCCCGGCGCGCTGGGCACGGTCAGTCAGGCTGTTGGCCAAGCGGTAGGCGTCTTCCTTGAACGGCACCGTGACATTGGCGCCACGGCCTTGCTGAAAGAACTCACGGGCACAGCCGGTGAAATCCTCCAAAGGCGCGAGCAAGGTGCTGTAGTCCAGTTGCTCGCCGGTTTGCTCGGCGAACATGCGATGAATCAACGGCGACTTGCTGTGGCCGATAGGGTTGCCGAACACCACATAACGGTCCATCAGACGGCCGCCTTGGGCGCGGCGAGGCCCAGCCAGTCGCGGTCTTGCAGGAAGTAATCGGTGAGACGCGCTTCTTCGCTACCGGCCTCGGCCTTCCAGTCATAGCTCCAGCGCACTTGCGGCGGCAGCGACATCAGGATCGACTCGGTGCGCCCGCCCGACTGCAGGCCGAACAGGGTGCCACGGTCGTAGACCAGGTTGAATTCGACGTAGCGCCCTCGGCGGAACTCCTGGAACTGGCGCTGCTGTTCGGTGTAAGCCAGGGCCTTGCGGCGCTGCACAATCGGCAGGTAGGCGTCGATGTACGCATCGCCGATGGCGCGGATGAAGGCGAAGCAGGTGTCGAAGTCCCACTCGTTCAAATCGTCGAAGAACAGGCCGCCGATGCCGCGCGGTTCGTTACGGTGTTTGATATGGAAATACGTATCGCACCAGGCTTTGTAGCGCGAGTACACGTCCGGGCCGAATCGCGCACAGGCCTGCTCGGCAACGCGGTGCCAGTGGATGCAGTCTTCCTCGTTGCCGTAGTAGGGCGTGAGGTCGAAGCCGCCGCCGAACCACCACACCGGTTCTTCGCCTTCTTTTTCGGCGATGAAAAAGCGCACATTGGCGTGGGACGTCGGTACATGCGGGTTGTGCGGGTGGATCACCAACGACACGCCCAAGGCTTCAAACCCGCGACCGGCCAGCTCAGGGCGATGCGCACTGGCGGACGGTGGGAGACCGCTGCCGAACACGTGGGAAAAGTTAACGCCGCCTTTTTCGATGACCGTACCGTTTTCGATCACACGGGTGCGACCGCCGCCACCGGCAGGCCGGGTCCAGGCGTCTTCGATAAAGCGAGTGTCCGTCTCGAAGGTTTCCAGGGCGCTGCAAATACGGTCTTGCAGGTCGAGCAGGTAGGCTTTAACAGCCTCGGTGCGGGTAGTCATGGCATCACCTTGAATCGGGCAAAGCTACGCGAGGCCATGCGGCGTCGGCGGCAAATGGGCGCACAGGATACCACTGCACTTACGTGGCACTGCACTTAGGTGCGCCGCAGTTGACGAAGATCAAGCATAGGAGTGGGATAGAGGGCTACGCGAATTCGACCTCAGGAGAAGTGCAGATGGCCAAACGTATCCAGTTCAGCGCCCATGGCGGCCCCGAAGTGCTTGAGTATGTGGACTACACGCCGGCAGCGCCTGGCCCGCAGCAGGTTCGTGTGCGCAATGAAGCCATTGGCCTGAATTTTATCGACACCTACTTCCGCAGCGGCCTTTACGCGCCGCCGGCCCTGCCATCGGGCCTGGGCGCAGAGGGCGCCGGTGTGGTCGATGCCGTGGGCAGCGAGGTCACGCAATTCAAAGTCGGCGACCGTGTGGCCTACGGCAGCGGCCCGCTGGGCGCCTACAGCGAATTGCACGTGCTGCCCGCCGCCAACCTGGTGCACCTGCCGGACGACATCAGCTTCGAACAGGCTGCCGGTGCGATGCTCAAAGGCCTGACCGTGCAATACCTCCTGCGTCAAACCTACGAATTGAAGGGCGGCGAAACCATTCTGTTCCACGCTGCTGCCGGTGGTGTGGGTTCACTGGCCTGCCAATGGGCCAAGGCCTTGGGCGTGAAGTTGATCGGCACGGTGAGTTCACCGGAAAAGGCCGCCTTGGCCAAATCCCTCGGCGCCTGGGAAACCATCGACTACAGCAAGGAAAACGTCGCACAACGCGTACTTGAATTGACCGACGGCAAAAAAGTCCCGGTGGTGTACGACGGCGTTGGCAAGGACACCTGGCTGACCTCGCTGGACAGCGTGGCGCCACGTGGGCTGGTGGTGAGTTTTGGTAATGCGTCGGGCGCGGTGGATGGGGTGAACCTGGGGATTCTGGCGGCGAAGGGTTCGCTGTATGTCACCCGGCCGACCTTGGCGACTTACGCCAGCAACCCGAAAGACTTGCAGGCGATGGCGGATGATTTGTTCTCGATGATCAAGAGCGGCAAGGTGCGCATTGATATCAACCAGCGGTTTTCGCTGGCGGACGCGGCGAAGGCGCAGACTGAGTTGTCGGGGCGGCGGACGACGGGGTCGACCATTCTGCTGCCATAAGGCGGTAGATCTTTTGAGGTTGTAAGGGCCTCATCGCGGGCAAGCCCGGCTCCCACATTTTGATCGCATTCCAACGGAAGGAACGCGGTCGAGTGTGGGAGCGTGTTTGCCCGCGATGGCCGCACCGCGGTCTCAGGAAGGCCGCACCACCTCACCCGTTGCCAAATCGCGAATCAGGCTCGGGTTCTTGCGCCCACCCAGGGCGCCGCCCAATACCCGATCTACCTGGCCACGGAAGTATTGCTCCACGCGAAGCCGCGTACGCGCAGCCGGGCGCCCTTGCGGGTTGGCCGAGGTAGAAATCAGCGGCCCCACCAGCGAGCACAAATCCCGCACCAGCAGATGATCAGTCACCCGCAACGCCACCGTGTCATGCACACCCGTTACCCACTCAGGCAGCAAGTCCTGATGGGGCACCAGCCAGGTATTGGGCCCAGGCCAGGTGCTGGCCATGCGCTCGATCCAGGTGTCCGGGAAGTCTTCAAAGAGAAAATCGAACTGGCGAATATTGTCCGCCACCAGGATCAGGCCCTTGTCCACCGACCGATTCTTGATCGCCAGCAGCCGGTCCACCGCTTCTTCGTTCCACGGATCGCAGCCAAGGCCCCAGACCGCTTCGGTCGGGTAGGCAATCACCGCGCCTGCGCGAATTTCCCGTGCGGTTTCCAGCACACGCCACCTGTTGACCATTACTCACTCTCCGGACTAAAGCTCTGCGCAGTTTACCGATCTTCTTTACAAAACCTAGCAGCGCGCAAGCCAGCGCCCGCTTTCGCAGATCACCTGGCCTTCGAGCTCAAGCTCGGTGAGGGTTGCCAGCACCTGGGACAACGGCCGCCCGCTGGCAATGGCCAAGCCTTCACTGGTGTGAGGCGCGGCGTGCAGCAACGCCACCAGCGGATGAGTGACCGGCATGGGGGCCGGACGGGACAGCGCCTGCCAGCCACGTAACCCTTCCAGAATGTGCTCGATGGATTCCACCAGCGTCGCGCCATCGCGGATCAATTGATGGCAGCCCTTGGCGCCAGGGTGATGGATGGAGCCCGGGATCGCGTACACCTCGCGCCCTTGCTCGGCCGCCAGCCGCGCGGTGATCAACGAACCACTGGCCATGCTGGCCTCCACCACCAGCACGCCCAGCGACAGGCCACTGATGATCCGGTTGCGCCGGGGGAAGTTGCCAGCTTGTGGCGAGGCGTCCAACGGGAACTCGGAAACCACCGCGCTGCCCTGGGCAATCATCGTGGCTGCGAGCTGTCGGTGGCGCTGTGGATAAAAGTTTTCAAGCCCGGTACCGAGCACGCCGATTGTCTGGCCGCCGACATCCAGCGCTGCCTGGTGCGCCGCGCCGTCTATGCCCAAAGCAAGACCACTGGTGATGACAAAACCGGCGCTCGCCAAGCTGCGGGAAAAGGCCGCTGCGGTGTCCATGCCGGGTCGCGAAGCACGGCGACTGCCAACCATGGCCAACTGCGGTTTTTCCAGGATTTTTGGGTCACCGGCGACGAACAATAACGGCGGGGCATCGTCGATCTGGGCGAGGAGTGCCGGGTAATCAGGTTGGTCCCACATCAGTAAATGCTGGGCCGGCTGCGCCAACCACGCCAATGCCTCACTGGCACCGTCACGTATTTCAGGGCTGCGGCGGGCATCGGCGCTGACGGCCGGCAACCCGAGGGAACGCCATGCACTGGCAGGGGCGCTGATGGCTTTTGAGGCAGAGCCGAAGGCTTCGAGCAACACACGAAAACGCTTGGAACCCAGTTCCGGCAGCCTGTGCAAGCGTAGTCGAGCTTCCAGTTCTGACGGGGAAATTTCGCTGCTGTTTATCGGATACATTTGATCATCCTTGACCGGAACAAGCTGTGGATAACTCTGTTGGTAACTTATTTAGCAGGCTATTTATTGTGTTTGTTGGGCAGTCTCGAATCGGTCCATGACTGCCAGCGAGCGTGAGGCGCTGAGAACCAGGCCATAACTGAGCTTTTCATAGGTGCGAAACACCAGCAGCGTGCCGGCGCGCTCATCAGGGAGTTGGGTTGCCGTGCCAGTGAGGGTGTCGCGGACCGTCGCGCCGGCTTTGATCACGGTGAGCAATTGGCCTTCAACCAGCCCGTCGCGCCGGCCTTTGTTCAGGGTGACGGCGTCCAGTACGCCAATCTGGGTGACGCCTTTGGGAATGTCGATGATGTGCCCCTTAACACAGGGCGCACGCTTTACGGGGGCCGACTCAACCGGAGGTTCGGCGCGCAGCAGCCGATCGCCGGGACGTACTTCCTGGGTGACTCGCTGCAACGCCAGCGTGGTGAGATCGCCGGCCATTACGAAGCGCGCGGTGCCGATGTTGTCGGCGTTGATGCCCAGCAATTCCTGAGTGTCGGGGTCGGTGTAGGCCTTGGCGCGGCGAAAAATTCCGTAATTGGGCTGTGTGGGGTCCAGGGCGCCCCTTGCATACACACGGTCACCATTGGCGCCCAGCACCCGGCCAGCATCGGCCGCGACAATGTAAGGCGCGTTGTCCAGGTCGTGAGCCGTATCGAGTATGCGGTTGTGCAGTAAAAAGGACTGGATAGCCTGCTGCGTTGCTGGTTCCAGGCGCTGGCCGGGCGGTGGGATCAAGGCCATCGTGAACGGCGTCCACAGCAGCAAGACGAGTAGCGATTTCCTCATGGGGTCAATCTCCTTTATTATGTGCGTTCGCGTGAAATGCCATAGCCTTCGCGGCTTTCGAACCTTTCACACCGGCTGCCTGGGTCCATCCCACCGCCGATTTGCCTCTACCTCACATGTGCAGCAATTACGCTTATGGCTATTTTGAACATCCTCGAATTTCCCGACTCGCGCCTGCGCACGATCGCCAAACCGGTGGCCGTAGTGGACGACAAGGTTCGTCAGTTGGTCGATGACATGTTTGAAACAATGTATGAAGCCCCGGGCATCGGCCTCGCCGCCACCCAGGTCAACGTGCATCAGCGCGTCGTGGTCATGGACCTGTCGGAAGATCGCAGCGAACCGCGGGTGTTTATCAACCCCGAGTTCGAACCGCTGACCGAAGAGATGGGCGAATACCAGGAAGGCTGCCTCTCGGTGCCGGAGTTCTACGAGAACGTCGAACGCCCGCTGCGCGTGAAGATCAAGGCGCTGGACCGTGACGGCAAGCCCTACGAGCTGATCGCCGATGGCCTGCTGGCCGTGTGCATCCAGCACGAGTGCGACCACCTCAACGGCAAGCTGTTTGTCGATTACCTGTCCACGCTTAAACGCGACCGGATCAAGAAGAAGCTGGAAAAAAAGCATCGCCAGCAAGCTTGATGCCCTTCTTCCAAAGGCTTGCTGCGGCAAGCCTTTTTCTTTTGTGACTGTTTTTAACCGAGACCTCCCATGACCGAGCCACTGCGCATTGTTTTTGCCGGCACTCCCGAATTCGCTGCCGAACACCTCAAGGCGCTGCTTGCCAGCCCTTATGACATTGTCGCGGTGTACACCCAGCCGGACCGCCCGGCCGGTCGCGGGCAAAAACTGATGCCAAGCCCGGTCAAGCAGCTGGCGCTGGAACACAACCTCCCTGTGGTGCAACCGCCAACCCTGCGCAACGCTGAGGCCCAGGCGGAACTGGCGGCGTTGAAGCCAGACCTGCTGGTGGTCGTGGCCTATGGCTTGATCCTGCCTCAGGCGGTGCTGGATATCCCGCGCCTGGGCTGCATCAACAGCCACGCTTCGCTGTTGCCACGCTGGCGCGGTGCGGCGCCGATCCAGCGCGCCGTGGAAGCCGGCGACCGTGAAAGCGGTGTGACCGTGATGCGCATGGAGGCGGGCCTGGACACCGGCCCTATGCTGCTGAAAGTCACCACCCCGATCACCGCCCAAGACACCGGCGGCAGCCTGCATGACCGCCTCGCCGAGCTGGGCCCGCCTGCTGTGGTCCAGGCCATCGCCGGCCTGGCTGCCGGCACCCTCGAAGGCGAGGTGCAGGACGACAGCCTGGCCACCTACGCCCACAAACTCAATAAAGACGAAGCGCGCATCGACTGGAGCCGCCCGGCCGTAGAGCTGGAACGCCTGGTGCGTGCCTTCAACCCATGGCCAATCGGCCACAGCACACTCAGTGGCGAAGCCTTGAAAGTGCTGGCCGCCACCTTGGCTGAAGGCAAGGGCGCCCCCGGTGAAATCATCGGCGCCAGCAAAGAAGGCCTGTTGGTCGCCTGCGGCGAGCAGGCGCTGTGCCTGACCCGTCTGCAATTGCCCGGCGGTAAAGCGCTTAATTTCAGCGATTTGTTCAACAGCCGTCGTGAGAAATTTGCCCTGGGCACGGTTCTCGGGGCGGTCGCTCAATGAACCCGCGTCTGGCCGCCGCCAAGGCCCTCGCCGCCGTCCTGAATGGCAAGGCTTCACTGAACAGTTCGCTGCCCACGCAGCTGGATAAGGTTGAAGACCGTGATCGCGGTTTCACCCAGGACCTGGCCTTTGGCACCGCGCGCTGGCAGCCACGCTTGTCGGCGCTGGCGGCCAAGCTGCTGCAAAAGCCGTTCAAAGCCGCGGATGCGGATGTGGAAGCGCTGCTGCTGGTCGGCCTCTATCAACTGCTCTACACCCGCGTGCCGGCCCACGCCGCCATCGGTGAAACCGTTGGGTGCGCCGACAAGCTGAAAAAACCTTGGGCCAAAGCGCTGCTCAACGCCGTGCTGCGCCGCGCTCAGCGCGAGAGCGAGGCGCTGCTGGCCGAGCTGGAACACGACCCGGTGGTGCGCACCGCACACCCGCGCTGGCTGCAAAAGGCCCTGAAAGCCTTCTGGCCTGAGCAATGGGAAGCCATCTGCGCGGCCAACAATGCGCACCCGCCAATGATTCTGCGGGTCAACCGTCGCCATCACAGCCGCGACACCTACCTGCAATTGCTCACCGACGCCGGCATCAACGCCACGCCGTGCGTGTACAGCGTCGACGGCATCGTGCTGGAAGCAGCCACCGACGTGCGCAGCCTGCCAGGCTTTGCTGAAGGCTGGATCAGCGTGCAGGACGAAGCCGCGCAACTGGCCGCCGACTTGCTCGACCTGGCGCCCGGCCAACGCGTGCTCGATGCCTGTTGCGCGCCGGGCGGTAAGACCTGTCACATTCTGGAAGTCGAAAAAGACCTCGCCGCTGTCGTCGCCGTCGACCTGGAAGCCAAGCGCCTGGTGCGCGTGCGTGAAAACCTCGCCCGCCTGGGCCTGAGCGCCGAGTTGATCGCCGCTGACGGCCGCGACACCGCCACTTGGTGGGACGGCAAACCCTTCCAGCGCATCCTGCTGGACGCGCCATGCTCCGCCACTGGCGTGATTCGCCGTCATCCGGACATCAAGCTGACCCGCCAACCCGACGACATTGCCGCCCTGGCCGTGCTGCAAGGCGAACTGCTCGACGCCCTGTGGCCGACCCTGGAAGTCGGCGGCATCCTGCTCTACGCCACGTGCTCGACCTTGCCCACCGAGAACACTGAGGTGATTCAAGCCTTCCTCGCCCGCACCAGCGGCGCGCGCGAACTGGACCTCGCCACCGCGGCCGGCATCAAGCAGCCCCACGGCCGCCAGTTACTCGCGCAAGAAGGCGGACACGATGGCTTCTACTACGCCAAACTGATCAAGATTGCCGCCGCGCGCGGCTAATGGGTTTAAGGGAGTGACCGGATGAAAATCATCATCCTTGGGGCAGGGCAGGTCGGCGGCACGCTGGCCGAGCATTTGGCCAGCGAAGCCAACGACATCACGGTGGTCGACACCGATGCCGAGCGCCTGCGCAACCTCGGCGACCGCCTCGACATCCGCACCGTGCAAGGCCGCGCGTCATTCCCGACGGTGCTGCGCCAAGCCGGTGCCGACGATGCCGACATGCTGGTGGCCGTCACCAACAGTGACGAGACCAATATGGTCGCCTGCCAGGTCGCCCACACCCTGTTTCACACCCCGACCAAAATCGCCCGTGTCCGTGAGGCGGCTTACCTGACCCGTGCAGGGCTTTTCGACAACGACGCGATTCCAGTGGACGTGCTGATCAGCCCTGAACAAGTGGTGACTCACTACATCAAGCGCCTGATCGAAATTCCGGGCGCCTTGCAGGTGATCGACTTTGCCGAGGGCAAAGCGCAATTGGTCGCCGTTAAAGCCTATTACGGCGGTCCGCTGGTGGGCCAGCAACTGCGCCAGTTGCGCGAGCACATGCCGAATGTGGAAACCCGCGTGGCGGCGATTTTCCGGCGCGACCGGCCGATCCTGCCCCAGGGCGATACCGTGATCGAGGCCGACGACGAAGTATTTTTCATCGCCGCCAAAGCGAATATTCGCGCGGTCATGAGCGAAATGCGTCGGCTGGACGAGACCTACAAACGCATCGTCATCGCCGGCGGTGGGCAGATCGGCGAGCGCTTGGCCGAGGCCATCGAAAGCCGCTACCAGGTGAAGATCATCGAGATGAACCCGGCGCGCTGCCGGCATTTGTCCGACACCCTCGACAGCACCGTCGTACTGCAAGGCAGCGCCTCGGACCGCGACCTGCTAATGGAAGAGAACATCGCCGACGCCGATATTTTCCTGGCACTGACCAACGATGACGAGGCCAACATCATGTCCTCGCTGTTGGCCAAGCGGCTGGGGGCGAAGAAGGTCATGACCATCATCAACAACCCGGCCTATGTCGACCTGATCCAGGGCGGCGATATCGACATCGCCATCAGCCCGCAGCTGGCCACCATCGGCACCTTGCTTGCTCACGTGCGCCGTGGCGATATCGTCAGCGTGCATTCCCTGCGCCGGGGCGCGGCGGAGGCCATCGAGGCGATTGCCCATGGCGATTCGAAGTCGAGCAAGGTGATCGGCAAGGCCATCCGCGATATCGGCTTGCCGCCGGGCACCACCATTGGCGCGATCATTCGTGACGAAGAGGTGCTCATCGCCCACGACGATACGGTGATCGTCACGGGCGACCATGTGATTCTGTTTCTGGTGGATAAAAAACATATCCGCGACGTGGAGAAGTTGTTCCACGTGGGGTTGAGCTTTTTCTGATCAACACATTCAGGTGAGCCTGCCGTCGTCATCGCGGGCAAGCCCGCTCCCACAGGTGATCGCGTTTTTAACGCGCAAGCGGGCTTGCCCGCGATGACGCGATTGGAAACCTTACCTAGCTAAAAGGACACGCCACCATGCTCGAATCCCTGGAAAAAATGCTCGCCAAGGGTGTGGATAATTCATTGCTGCGCTTTGGCTTGGGCAAGGGTTATCTGGACGCGAAGGACAACGCCAAGGCGGCGGAGCATTTGCACAAGTGCGTGGAATTCGATCCGAAGTATTCGGCGGCGTGGAAGTTGTTGGGCAAGGCGCAGGCGGGGTTGGGTGATAGTGCGGCGGCGCGGCTGGCGTGGGAGAAGGGCATTGAAGCGGCCCAGGCCCATGGCGACAAGCAGGCCGAAAAAGAGATGACGGTGTTCCTGAAAAAGCTCGACCGCCAGGCCTGAATGGAGATCAAAAATGTGGGAGCGGGCTTGCTCGCGAAGGCGGAGTGTCAGTCACTGAATGTGTAGCTGATAAACCGCCTTCGCGAGCAAGCCCGCTCCCACATTGGTGTTGCATCGACCTTGAGTCAGTCGGGTATCAATACCAACGCGCCTCACCCGGCGGGCGCTTCTTGAAGCGCTTCATGCTCCACATGTACTGGCTCGGGTAGGCGCCGACATAGCGCTCCACCACCTTGCTCATCGCCGCGCAGGACGTGGCGGTGTCGGTGCTGTACATGTCTTCCGGCGCCGCTTCCAGAATCACTTTGTAACCCGAACCGTCCGGCAGCCGCAGCGCATGCAGGAACACGCCCACCGCCTTATGGCCCGCAAGCATGTTGGGTACAAACTTGCTGGTCAGTGCCTGGGTGGCGAAGAACGGCACAAAGATCCCGGCCGACTCAGCCGGCTCCGGGTCGGCGGGAATGCCCACCTGGCCGCCTTTGCGCACTTCCTTGATCACGCTGAGAATGCCTTCCTTGGTGGACGCCGCCACGCGGTTGCCCAATTGCACGCGCTGTTTTTGCAGCAGTTCATCCACCGCCTTGAGCTTGGGCGGGCGGTAGAAAATGATCGGTTTGCACTGGTTGCAATAAAAGTGATTGAGCACTTCCCAGTTGCCCAGGTGGCTGGTGATGCCCACCACGCCTTTGCCCGAGGCCAGGGCTTGGTGCAGCACTTCCAGGCCTTCGACTTCACGCACCAGGTCGATGGAGCGCTGGGCCGGCCAGATCCAGGCGCAGGCGCTTTCCGTCAGGGACTTGCCGATGTCCATCAAGCTCTGGCCGACCAGGCGCTCGCGGGCGGCGGGGTCCATGTCCGGGAAGCATTTGGAGAGGTTGATCCGCACTGTTTCGCGGGAGCGGTTGGGGGTTTTCCACATGATCCAGCCAATTGCCGTGCCGACGGCCTGAACAGCGCGCCAAGGCAACAAGGCAAACAACCGAAGAGCGCCTACCAGCAAGGCGCCTTTAAACTTTTCCACAGGTCACTCCTGATCGTGTGTGGTGCGCAAAGCGGGCATTCTAACCGGCGTTTGCCAAGTCCGCGTAACGGTCGCAGTCTTGAGTGTGGTCCATGACCATCCCGCTGGCCTGCATGAAGGCGTAGCAAATGGTTGGCCCGACGAAGGTGAAACCGGCTTTTTTCAGGGCGCGGCTCATGGCTTCAGCCTCGGGCGTAATCGCCGGGACCTCACTGCGATCCTTGAAGTGATTGACCTTGGGCACGCCGCCGACGAACGACCAGAGCAAACCCACCGGGTCTTCCAGCGCCAGCCAGGCCGCGGCATTGCGGCGGGTGGCGTTGAGCTTGAGGCGATTGCGCACGATGCCAGGGTCGAGCATCAGCGCGTCAATCTCGGCATCGCTGAGGCGCGCCAAGCGCTGTGCATCGAAGCCGAACAGGACCTTTCGATAATGCTCGCGTTTGCGTAAAACGGTGATCCAGGACAGACCCGCCTGGAACCCTTCGAGCAAAAGCAACTCGAACAGACCCTGCGCATCGCGCAGCGGCGTTCCCCACTCCTGATCGTGATAAGCCATGTACAGCGGATCTTCAGAACACCAAAAGCAGCGTGGCATAAGGCTCCAGGGGATGGTGGCGCGGCCGAATCGGGTATACTCCCGCTCTTTAAATCGCAGCCCAAGTAACAGGTGAATTTCGTGAGCCAGCCTACGCCAGCCGTGCGTACCTTCCAAGACTTGATCCTCGCCCTCCAGCAATACTGGGCCGAGCAAGGTTGTGTGGTACTTCAGCCCTACGATATGGAAGTAGGCGCCGGCACTTTCCACACCGCTACATTCCTGCGGGCCATTGGCCCGGAAACCTGGAACGCCGCTTATGTGCAGCCCAGTCGTCGCCCGACTGACGGCCGCTACGGCGAGAACCCGAACCGCCTGCAGCACTACTACCAGTTCCAGGTGGTACTCAAGCCTAACCCGGACAACTTCCAGGAGCTGTACCTGGGCTCGCTGAAACATGTCGGCCTGGACCCACTGGTGCACGACATCCGTTTCGTCGAAGACAACTGGGAATCGCCGACCCTGGGCGCCTGGGGCCTGGGCTGGGAAGTCTGGCTCAACGGCATGGAAGTGACGCAGTTCACTTACTTCCAGCAAGCAGGCGGCATCGAGTGCTACCCGGTGACCGGCGAGATCACTTACGGCCTTGAGCGCCTGGCCATGTACCTGCAAGGCGTGGACTCGGTCTACGACCTGGTGTGGGCTGACGGCCCGTTCGGCAAAGTCACCTATGGCGATGTGTTCCACCAGAACGAAGTGGAGCAGTCCACTTACAACTTCGAACACGCCAACGTCGACAAGCTGTTCGAGCTGTTCGACTTCTATGAAAGCGAAGCCAAGCGCCTGATCGAACTCGACCAGCCGCTGCCGTTGCCAAGCTATGAAATGGTGTTGAAGGCCTCCCATACCTTCAACCTGCTGGATGCCCGCCGTGCCATCTCGGTCACCGCGCGCCAGCAATACATCCTGCGTGTACGCACCCTGGCGCGTTCCGTCGCCCAAGCCTACCTGCTGGCTCGCGCCAAGCTGGGCTTCCCGATGGCAACCCCGGATCTGCGTGATGAAGTGTTGGCTAAGCTGGAGGCTGCACAATGAGTGCTCAAGATTTTTTGGTTGAACTGGGCACCGAAGAGCTGCCGCCCAAGGCACTCAACACCCTGGCCGACGCGTTCCTGGCCGGTATTGAAAAAGGCCTGCACAGCGCTGGCCTGAAATTCACTGCGAAAAAAGTCTACGCCGCGCCTCGTCGCCTGGCTGTGTTGCTGACCGCGCTGGAAACCCAGCAGCCGGACCGCAGCATCAACCTCGACGGCCCGCCGCGCCAAGCCGCTTTCGATGCGGAAGGTAACCCGACTCAAGCAGCCCTGGGTTTTGCCAAAAAGTGCGGCGTCGAGCTGAGCGAGATCGACCAGAGCGGCCCGAAACTGCGTTTCAGCCAGGTCATCACCGGCAAGCCGACGGCGAGCCTGTTGCCGACCATCGTTGAAGATTCCCTCAACGACCTGCCGATCCCCAAGCGCATGCGCTGGGGTGCTCGCAAAGAAGAATTCGTACGCCCAACCCAATGGCTGGTGATGCTGCTCGGTGACCAGGTCATCGACTGCACCATCCTCGCTCAAAAGGCGGGCCGTGATTCCCGTGGTCACCGCTTCCACCATCCAGAAGCCGTGCGCATCACTTCGCCCGCCAACTATGCCGCCGACCTGCGCGCCGCTTACGTGCTGGCCGATGCCAATGAGCGTCGTGAGTTGATCAGCAAGCGCACCGAAGAGCTGGCCCGCCTGCAGGAAGGCACCGCCATCGTGCCGCCAAGCCTGCTCGACGAAGTGACCGCGCTGGTTGAATGGCCAGTGCCGCTGGTGTGCTCGTTCGAAGAGCGTTTCCTCGACGTGCCGCAAGAAGCGCTGATCACCACCATGCAGGACAACCAGAAGTACTTCTGCCTGCTGGACGTGGACGGCAAGTTGCTGCCGCGCTTCATCACCGTGGCCAACATCGAAAGCAAGGACCCGCAGCAGATCATCGCCGGTAACGAAAAAGTCGTGCGCCCGCGCCTGACCGACGCCGAGTTCTTCTTCAAGCAAGACAAGAAGCAGAAGCTCGAAGATTTCAACCTGCGCCTGCAGAACGTGGTGTTCCAGGAAAAACTCGGCAGCGTCTATGACAAGGCCGTGCGCGTTTCCAAGCTGGCGGCCTACATTGCGCCGCGCATTGGTGGCGATGCCGCCTGGGCTGCCCGCGCGGGCTTGCTGTCCAAGTGCGACCTGGCCACCGAAATGGTCGGCGAGTTCCCGGAGATGCAAGGCGTTGCCGGTTACTACTACGCCCTCAACGACGGCGAGCCGGACGATGTAGCCCTGGCGCTGAACGAGCAGTACATGCCGCGCGGTGCCGGTGCTGAGCTGCCAACCACCTTGACCGGTGCGGCCGTGGCCATCGCCGACAAGCTGGATACCCTGGTGGGTATCTTCGGTATCGGCATGTTGCCCACCGGCAGCAAAGACCCGTACGCCCTGCGCCGTGCTGCCTTGGGCGTGCTGCGTATCCTGATCGACAAAAAGCTCGACCTCGACCTGACCCAGGCCGTGGTGTTTGCGGTCGGCCAGTTCGGTGGCAAGGTCAAGCAAGCCGGTTTGGCCGAGCAAGTGCTGGAGTTCGTGTTCGACCGCCTGCGTGCGCGTTACGAAGACGAAGGCGTGGATGTTTCGGTGTACCTGTCGGTCCGTGCCCTGCAACCGGGCTCGGCGTTGGACTTCGATCAGCGTGTGCAGGCCGTACAGGCTTTCCGCAAGCTGCCGGAAGCCGATGCACTGGCTGCCGTGAACAAGCGCGTGTCGAACCTGCTGAGCAAGGCCGACAACCTCGGCAATACCGAAGTCGACCCGTCCCTGTTTGCCGATGCCAAGGAGTTCTCGCTGAACTCGGCCATCGCCAAGGCCGAAAACGCAGTGAAGCCGCTGCTCGCTGAACGTAACTACGCCGAAGCTCTGGCGCGCCTGGCCACCTTGCGTGAGCCGGTGGATGCGTTCTTCGAAGCAGTGATGATCAATGCCGACGATGCCGGCGTGCGGAAAAACCGCTACGCCATGCTGGCGCGTCTGCGGGGTTTGTTCATCAACATCGCTGACATTTCCGTACTGGGCTGATCATGTTGAAACTGCTGATTCTCGATCGGGACGGAGTGATCAATTACGACTCCGACGCTTACATCAAGTCGGTGGCGGAATGGATTCCACTGCCCGGCTCGATCGAGGCCATCGCGCAGTTGAGCAAAGCCGGCTGGACGGTGGCCATCGCCACCAACCAGTCCGGCATCGCCCGTGGTTATTACGACATCGCCACCCTGGACGCCATGCACGCGCGCTTGCGCACGTTGGTGGCCGAGCAGGGCGGTGAGGTGGGGCTGGTGGTGTACTGCCCTCACGGGCCGGATGAGGGCTGCGATTGCCGCAAACCCAAGCCTGGCATGTTGAAAACCATTGCAGAACATTACAAGGTGCCCTTGGCTGGGCTATGGTTCGTCGGGGACAGCCTCGGTGACCTGGAGGCGGCCAAAGCCGTCGACTCTCAGCCAGTTTTGGTTAAGACCGGGAAAGGCGAAAAGACCCAGGCGAAAGACCTGCCGGTAGGTACTTTGATTTTTGACGATCTGGCGGCGGTTGCCGCAGAACTTATCAACAACTAGCCGCCCTCGACTTCCTGACCAAGGACTGTTCGGGAGTGCGCTTTTAACAGGCGGGCCGTGTCCCGCAACGGTAAATGCCGCCATGTCGATCTTGCAGGCCATCAGAACCTTTTTCTTTTACCTGCTGCTGGGCACCAGTTCGTTTCTCTGGTGCACCCTGAGCTTTTTTATTGCGCCGTTCCTGCCGTTCAAGGCGCGCTATCGCTTTATCAACGTTTATTGGTGCCGCTGCGCGTTGTGGCTGACCAAGGTGTTTCTGAACATCCGTTTCGAAGTAAAGGGCGCTGAAAACGTCCCGGAGCAGCCCTGCGTGATTCTGTCGAACCACCAGAGCACCTGGGAAACGTTCTTCCTCTCCGCGTACTTTTCGCCGTTGAGCCAGGTGCTCAAGCGCGAGCTGCTGTATGTGCCGTTCTTCGGCTGGGCCATGGCCATGTTGCGCCCGATCGCCATTGATCGTGACAACCCCAAGGCGGCGCTCAAGCACGTCGCCAAAAAAGGCGATGAGTTGCTCAAGGATGGCGTTTGGGTACTGATCTTTCCGGAAGGTACGCGTGTGCCTTACGGCACCGTAGGCAAATTCTCGCGGGGCGGCACCGCTTTGGCGGTGAATGCCAACCTGCCGGTATTGCCGATTGCGCATAACGCCGGCAAGTTCTGGCCGAAGACAGGTTGGGCCAAAAGCGCAGGCACCATCACGGTAGTGATTGGTGAGCCGATGTACGCAGAAGGCGAAGGGCCACGTGCGATTGCAGCATTGAATGACCGCGCTGCAGCGTGGAATGAAGCGCAGCAACGGGCCATGGGTTCATTGCCTCCCGAGCCTGTGGTGGTAGAGACGCCGGCGATTTGAGCTTCTGTGGATAACCTGTGTACGGTTTGTTGGCGAATTGCCGTTTTTGTTTCGTAAGAAGCTGATTTACTTACATATTTCTCAAGATAATAAAATCGCGAAAAACGTGCATAAGTTTTTTGCGCATTAAAAAACCGGTCTTTTTGACCGGTTTTTTATGCACAGCAGAAAACCAGGCTTTTCACGTATCGAGCAGGGGCAGTTTTAGGCTGAAGGTCGAGCCTTTGCCTAACTCGCTCTCGCACAGAATACGGCCGCCATGGCGCTCAATCACGGCTTTGACCATGGTCAGCCCCAAACCCAAACCCTCACTGCCCTGGGCTGAATCGAAGCGTCGGTACTGGCTGAACAGCTCCGGCAAATCCCCAGGCGCGATGCCCAGCCCCTGATCGCTGATGCGACATTCCAACCAACCTTGCGCGCTGCCGTGGCTCAGCGTGACGGTGGTGCCTGACGGGGAGTACTTGATGGCGTTTTCCAGCACGTTGAACAGCGCCCGTGTCAGCAATGATTGATCGGCTGACACCATGCCCTCATCCGCCTCATCCAAGTCGTGTACCAAGTGAATGCCCTTGAGCTGCGCGATCACTGCCACCTGGTCAAAGGCATCCATGACCAGCATGGCAAATAGCGTCGGCTGGAAGTGGTAGCCGTCGGCTTCGGCTTTGGCCAACTGCACGAAGGATTCGGTGAGGCTCAATGCGCGTTTCACCTGTTGTTCGATCTGGGCAAATATCGGTGAATCGCCGTTGTGCACATCCAGCAACGCCAGGATCGCCGAGTGCGGCGCACGCAGGTCATGGGACAGGAAGCGCAACATCGTCTCGCGGTGTTGTTGGGCTTCACGCTCCTTGCTCAAGTCGGTAAGGCTCAGCAGCCAGCCAAGGGCGACATCACCTTCGGCCGGCAGCAAGGGTGCCAGCTCCATGCGCAGGCTGCGCTGGTGGATATCACGGAACTCGATAAGCTGCAGCGCCGACAGGGCAGGGCGAACGCCGTTGTGCAGCGGCGGGTAGCCGAGGTCGGCGAGTTGTTCCAATAGATTTGTGGCCACCAGATCGTTGCCGAACACCTCACGGGCGACGCGGTTGGCCAGCAGGATGCTGCCGTGGGGATCGGTAATCAGGGTCGCCACCGGCAGGCACTCCAACCCGTCCGCCATAAAGCGCCGCGTGTCGCGCGTGCGGCTTACCGCCTGCTCAAGCGCAAAGATCCGCCCCTGCAACACGTCACCTTTGCTGGCGGGCGCACGGCGGCGCTCGGGCAGCACTTTGGGTTCGTTATCCAGGCGTGCCAGTTCCCAGCCGAAGTAAGCAAGGATCACGCTCAGGCGGCGCCAATTCCAGATCAGGTAGCTGAGCAGCAGCCCGAT
The DNA here is from genome assembly GCF_041228395.1 of Pseudomonas sp. N2-3-1-14. Classification (NCBI taxonomy): domain Bacteria; kingdom Pseudomonadati; phylum Pseudomonadota; class Gammaproteobacteria; order Pseudomonadales; family Pseudomonadaceae; genus Pseudomonas; species Pseudomonas sp. N2-3-1-14. Next base: position 8,441 of record NZ_CP166199.1, on the reverse strand, counting down.
CAGACACGCTGCGGGTGACCACCAATGCCCCAGGCGTAGCAGCGCCCATGAGCCGAGCAGTGCGGTGACCATGCAAGCCAGGGTCATCCACAGTGCATAGCGCGGCCGATACAACAGCAGCCCCAGCAGCAACGCCACCAGCGATGCGGCCATCAATGCGGCAAGCCAGCCTGGAAGATCGACGATGCTGCGCCCCAGCAGCAATCCATTGAGGATGTTGGCCTGGATCTCCACTCCGGCCGTGGAGCCCACTGTGGAGGAGAGGGGCGTGACAAAGCGATCACCCATTCCATAGGCCGTGGCACCGACCAATATCAACCGACCACGCAACACGTCGGGCGGTACCTCGCCCTGTAATACGCTGACGTAGGACACGCTGGGAAAGTGACCCTGCGCGGTGTAAGGAACACGAACCGCGTGTTCACGATGCCAATGCTGACCGTCAGGTTCCTTGGCGAGCCCCGGCATGGGTGAGGTTTGCCCACTCAACGTATAGGCAAGCCATGCCAGCTGCGCAAGCGTGTTGCCGGGCGGGCCCTCGCGCATATACAGGCTGCGTACCACACCATCGTTATCGGCTTCGACATTGATCTGGCCCATGCCTTTGGCGCATTTGAGCAGTGGCAACAGTTGCTCATCCGCCGCGTCGGAACTCGCCGTGGGCAACAACACATTGCCGGCATTGCACACCGCGTCGGCCAACCGTTGGTCATCCGCCGCATCGCCGGGCTCGCTGAAGATCACATCAAACAATATGCCTGCCGGTCGAGCAGCACTGAGCCGGTCAATCAGGTCAGCATGCACGCTGCGCTGCCAAGGCCACTGGCCTAGCTTTTTCAGGCTCTGGTCATCAATGGTCACCAGCAGGATCCGTGGATCGACCGGCAATGGGGTCAGGCGACGAAGGCTGTCGTACAGCGGGTTATTGAGGGCCAGGCCTGGGCTCAAGGACAGGTAAACAGTGAAGGGCAGCAGAACCAGGCCAATCAATAGCCACTCGCGTATCAAACCGTGGAACAGCAGTTGTGCTCGAGTGGGTTGGCGTTTTTCGGATTTGCGCCACAGCATCACCGGGCCACCGTCGCAGGCGTGTAGAGGTGTCGAGAGTGGATAGTTGAACGCGCCATATGCCCCGGCCCCTCCCTGTTCGATATGAGCGGTGTACTGAACCCAGTGAAGCTCATATCGGTCTCACTGTTAGACTTTCCTGAGCGATTCATGCTGAACCTTTTCCTTACGGGCAGGAGTGGGTATCTTTCCTCCAAGGTATCGAGGTCTTCCAACGGATTAAAGGCTCTTTGATATCAGCGTATCGATAGATTCATGGTCCGCTGAATCTGACCACAATTATTCAGATTCGATGGCCGGCATTTGCGCCGTTTTTTTAGTAGAAGGGACCCACCCATGCGTGTCGCAATACTGGATGACGAGCCCGCTGAGTTGCGCCGGGTTGAGCAGACACTGCGACAGATTCCCAGCACCGCGGAACAGCCGTGGTCCGTGCATTGCTTCGAGCGTGGTGAAGACCTGCTACGCCAGCTGCGCCGGGAAACCTTTGACTTGCTGATACTCGACTGGCAACTGCCCGACATCACGGGTATCGCGCTGCTGCGCTGGACCCGCGAGCACATGGAGTCACCGCCCGCCGTGATCATGCTCACCAGTCGGGACGCCGAGAGCGACATCGTCACCGCGCTGAACAGTGGGGCGGATGATTACGTCAGCAAACCCTTCCGGCCCAATGAACTGAAAGCTCGGATCACGGCCGTGCTGCGTCGCCATGGTCTGCAAAAATCGACGGCCCATGAAGTGCAGAGCTTCAACGATCTAACCTTTGACGATGCTGAGCTGACCGTCACTCGTGCGGGCAAACCTATCAACCTGACTGAGCGTGAATACCGCTTGGCCAGTTGCTTGTTCGCCAATCTGGCGCGTCCGTTGTCTCGTGAATATCTGTACGAGCGGTTCTGGTCTCATGAGGAGATGGTCTCCTCGCGCCCGCTGGATACTCATATCTATCGCCTGCGCAACAAGCTGGGACTGACCGCCGACCGAGGCTGGCAACTGTTGACGATCTACGGGTACGGTTATCGGCTGGAGAGTGTGGCGGCGGTAAATTCGAGCCAATAAGTTCGATGTTCCACGTGGAGCATTGGAAAAACTGCTTTTTCAGACCCAATAAAAAAGGCCAACGCTGAGCGTTGGCCTTTTTGTTTTAGCAGGCTGACCTGATCAGAAGTCCAGGTTGGACACTGCCAAGGCATTGCTTTCGATGAAGTCACGGCGAGGTTCGACCGCATCACCCATCAGGGTGTTGAAGATCTGGTCTGCGCCAATGGCGTCTTCGATGGTCACGCGCAACATACGACGCTGAGCTGGGTCCATAGTGGTTTCCCACAGCTGATCCGGGTTCATTTCGCCCAGACCTTTGTATCGCTGAATGGTGTGACGCTTGGTGCTTTCTGCCATCAGCCAATCAAGGGCTTCTTTGAATTCCTTGACCTGCTTCTTGCGTTCGCCGCGCTGAATGTAAGCACCGTCGTCCAGCAGGGTGCTCAATTGCGCGCCGAGGGTAACGACGGTTTTGTAGTCGTTACTGCCGAAGAAATCGCGGTTAAAGGTGACGTAGTTCGACAGGCCGTGGGAGATCAGTTCGACCTCTGGCAGCCACACGTTACGTTCACGGTCTTCACGCAGGCTGGCTTTGTACACCAGGCCAGACTTCTCAACGGTACGCAGGCGCACTTCGTACTGGGCCAGCCAATCCTGCATCGCTGCGTGATCGCCCAACTGCTCAAGGCTGACGGCCGGCAGGTAGATGAAGTGCTCGGTCAGCTCCTGAGGGTACAGGCGCGACAGACGCTTGAGAGTCTTCATGACCATGCGGAAATCGTTAACCAGACGCTCCAGCGACTCACCAGAGATACCCGGGGCTTCGTCGTTCAAGTGCAGGCTGGCATCTTCCAGGGCCGACTGCGTCATGTACTCTTCCATGGCGTCGTCGTCTTTGATGTATTGCTCTTGCTTGCCTTTTTTCACTTTGTACAACGGCGGCTGAGCGATGTAGATATAGCCACGCTCAATCAGCTCCGGCAACTGACGGAAGAAGAAGGTCAGCAGCAGGGTACGGATGTGCGAACCGTCGACGTCAGCATCGGTCATGATGATGATGTTGTGGTAGCGCAGCTTGTCGATGTTGTACTCGTCGCGGCCGATACCGCAGCCCAGGGCTGTGATCAACGTGCCGACTTCCTGAGAGGAAATCATCTTATCGAAGCGGGCTTTCTCAACGTTGAGGATCTTACCCTTCAACGGCAGGATCGCCTGGGTGCGACGGTTACGACCCTGCTTGGCGGAACCGCCAGCAGAGTCACCTTCCACCAGGTACAGCTCGGAGAGGGCAGGGTCCTTCTCCTGGCAGTCAGCCAGTTTGCCCGGCAGGCCGGCGATATCCAGCGCGCCTTTACGACGGGTCATCTCACGGGCTTTACGCGCTGCTTCACGCGCACGTGCAGCGTCGATCATCTTGCCGACAACCAGCTTGGCTTCGTTCGGGTTCTCCAGCAGGAAGTCGGAGAAGTATTTGCCCATCTCCTGTTCCACAGCGGTCTTCACTTCGGAAGACACCAGCTTGTCTTTGGTCTGGGAGCTAAACTTTGGATCTGGCACTTTCACCGAGATAATCGCAGTCAGGCCTTCACGTGCATCGTCACCGGTGGTGGCGACCTTGTGCTTCTTGGCCAAGCCTTCGGCTTCGATGTAGGTGTTCAGGTTACGCGTCAACGCCGAACGGAAACCCACCAAGTGAGTGCCGCCATCGCGCTGAGGAATGTTGTTGGTGAAGCACAACAGGTTCTCGTTGAAGCTGTCGTTCCACTGCAGGGCGATTTCCACGCCGATGCCATCTTCACGCTGGATGTTGAAGTGGAACACCTGGTTGACCGCAGTCTTGTTGGTGTTCAGGTATTCAACAAACGCACGCAGACCGCCTTCGTACTTGAACAGCTCTTCCTTGCCGCTGCGCTCGTCCTTGAGAACGATGCCCACACCAGAGTTGAGGAAGGACAGTTCACGAATACGCTTGGCCAGGATGTCCCAGCTGAAGTGGATATTCTTGAAGGTTTCAGCCGATGGCTTGAAGTGGATCTGCGTACCAGTGGATTCGCTGTCACCGACGATTTTCATCGGCTCTTGTGGCACGCCGTGCACGTAAGTCTGTTCCCAGATCTTGCCGCTACGGCGAACGGTCAGAATCAGCTCTTCCGACAAAGCGTTCACTACCGACACACCTACACCGTGCAAACCGCCGGAGACTTTATAGGAGTTGTCGTCGAACTTACCGCCGGCGTGGAGCACGGTCATGATGACCTCTGCCGCCGAAACACCTTCTTCTTTGTGCACGTCTACCGGAATGCCGCGACCGTTGTCGCGCACGGTGATGGACTCATCCGGGTGGATGATGATGCTGATGTCGTCGCAGTGACCGGCCAACGCTTCGTCGATGGAGTTGTCGACCACCTCGAAGACCATGTGGTGCAGACCGCTACCATCATCGGTGTCGCCAATGTACATACCGGGACGTTTGCGTACGGCATCCAAACCTTTCAGCACTTTAATGCTGGTCGAGTCGTACGTGTTTTCTTCGCTCATGCCTTCACTCCCGATGGTCGTGGGTCTGGGTGATACGGCCTTGTTCCACGTGGAACAAAGCGACTGGCGTTTCCGTCTGCCAGCCTTCCCTCAATAATTCGTGGTCTACACAGGTAATGAATACCTGGCAGCGTAAGTCTTCCAACAAGCGGCATAACGCACGGCGGTGTTGCTCGTCGAGTTCGGACGGCAAGTCATCCACCAGATAAATACACTGACCGCGTCGGGCTTGGCTAACCAAATGCCCCTGGGCGATACGCAGTGCGCACACCACCAACTTCTGCTGACCGCGGGACAAGATATCCGCGGCATTATGTGCGCCTAATCTAAGACGCAGATCAGCCCGTTGGGGGCCTGCCTGGGTATGGCCAATTTGCTGATCCCGTTGCAAGGACGTGGCGAGCACTGCGCTCAGCTCACGCTCTTTATCCCAACCACGGTAGTAGCTCAGCGTCAGACCCTCGAGATCCAACAACTCACTCAAGGTCTGCTCAAAGACTGGTTTCAAGGCTTTGATATAGGCGCGGCGGTATTCATCTATTTCGTCGCTGGCCAGGCACAGTTCCCGGTCCCAGGCTGCTTGCGAAGCGGCGTCAAGTGTACCATGCCGCAGCCATGAGTTCCGCTGCCGCAGGGCCTTCTGCAGGCGCTGCCAAGTGGCCATGAAACGCGGTTCCACGTGGAACACTCCCCAATCGAGGAATTGCCTGCGGATCTTCGGTGCACCTTCCAACAGACGGAAGCTGTCGGGGTTGATCAACTGCAGAGGCAGGATTTCCGCCAACTGGGCAGCGCTGCGAGCATTTTGCCCGTCAATGCGAATTTGAAATTCCCCGCCGCGATCACGAGATATTCCCAGGCTGCTGTGTCCGCCTTCAGCCAATTCAACTTGGCCAAATACAGTGCATGCCAACTGCTCGTATTGAATCACCGGCAAAAGACGTGCACTGCGAAAAGAACGGGCGAGCCCCAGCAAATGAATGGCTTCCAGCACGCTGGTTTTGCCACTGCCGTTGGCGCCGTGGAGGATATTGATGCGGGGGGAGGGGGAGAAGGTCACCGGGTGCAGATTGCGCACCGCGGTGACCGAGACGCGACTGAGGGACATCTAGCTTCTGCTGAGCATGATTACAGGCGCATCGGCATAACTACGTAAGCCGAGTCGTCGTTATCAGATTCTTGCACCAGGGCGCTGCTGTTGGAGTCAGACAGAATCAGGCGAACCTGTTCGGTGGTCATCACGCCCAGCACGTCCAACAAATAGCTGACGTTGAAGCCGATCTCCAGCGAGCCACCGTTGTAGTCAACGCCAACTTCTTCTTCCGCTTCTTCCTGCTCAGGGTTATTCGCCTGAATTTTCAACTGACCGTTGGCCAGTTGCAGACGGATACCGCGGTACTTCTCGTTCGACAGAATTGCGGTACGGCTGAACGCTTCGCGCAAGGCCTGACGATCGCCGATCACCAGCTTGTCGCCACCTTTAGGCAGCACGCGCTCGTAATCCGGGAACTTGCCGTCGACCAACTTGGACGTGAAGGTGAATTCACTGGTAGTGGCGCGAATGTGGTGCTGGCCCAGAACGATGCTGACGTTGCCGTCCGGCTCGGTGAGCAGACGCGCCAACTCGAGGATACCTTTACGGGGGACAATCACTTGGTGGCGATCTGGCTGACCAATATCGGCACGCATGGAGCACATCGCCAACCGGTGACCGTCGGTGGCCACGGCGCGGATGATGCCTTCAGAGACTTCCAGCAACATGCCGTTGAGGTAGTAGCGCACATCCTGCTGGGCCATGGCGAAGCTGGTGCGCTCGATCAAACGACGCAGTTTGCTTTGCTCCAGGCTGCAAGTCAGCGAGCCAGGGCCTTCTTCGACGGTCGGGAAGTCATTGGCTGGCAAGGTGGACAGCGTAAAACGGCTGCGGCCGGCCTTGACCACCAACTTCTGCTCATCGACTTTGATGTCGATCAGCGCTTCGTTTGGCAAGCTTTTGCAGATATCCATCAGCTTGCGCGCAGGTACGGTGATCTCGCCCGGCTCAGCAGGCTCTTCCAGCTGCACGCGGCCAACCAGCTCGACCTCAAGGTCGGTACCGGTCAAGGACAATTGCTGGCCTTCGACAACCAGCAATACGTTTGAGAGCACCGGCAAGGTCTGTCGGCGCTCGACGACGCCTGCGACCAGTTGCAGGGGTTTCAACAGGGCTTCGCGTTGAATGGTGAAATGCATGGTCTAGTCCCTTGCCTTAATAAGCTGCGCTGGTGTCATCACGTAGTCAGTGTACGCAGCAGGTTCTTGTAGTCCTCGCGAATATCCGCGTCGGATTCCTTAAGTTCGTTGATCTTGCGGCACGCGTGCAAGACCGTGGTGTGGTCGCGACCGCCAAACACATCACCGATTTCCGGCAGGCTGTGGTTGGTCAGCTCTTTGGAGAGCGCCATCGCCACCTGACGCGGACGTGCCACCGAGCGCGAACGGCGCTTGGACAACAGGTCGGAAATCTTGATTTTGTAGTACTCAGCCACCGTGCGCTGGATGTTATCCACACTCACCAGCTTGTCTTGCAGGGCCAGCAAATCTTTCAGGGATTCACGGATCAACTCGATGGTGATATCGCGGCCCATGAAGTGCGAGTGAGCAATGACCCGCTTGAGCGCGCCTTCGAGCTCACGCACGTTGGAGCGAATGCGTTGAGCAATAAAGAAGGCCGCATCGTGTGGCAGATCGACTTTCGCCTGGTCGGCCTTTTTCATCAGGATCGCGACGCGGGTTTCCAGCTCCGGCGGTTCTACCGCAACGGTCAGGCCCCAACCGAAGCGCGACTTCAAACGTTCTTCTAGGCCTTCGATTTCCTTCGGGTAACGGTCGCTGGTCAAGATGACCTGCTGGCCACCTTCGAGCAGGGCGTTGAAGGTGTGGAAAAACTCTTCCTGAGAACGTTCCTTGCGGGCAAAAAATTGAATGTCATCGATCAGCAACGCATCAACCGAGCGGTAGAACCGCTTGAACTCGTTGATTGCATTGAGCTGCAAGGCCTTGACCATGTCAGCGACGAAGCGCTCCGAGTGCAGGTACACGACCTTGGCATTCGGGTTCTTCTTTAATAGATGGTTACCCACAGCGTGCATCAAGTGCGTCTTACCCAAGCCGACGCCACCATAAAGGAAGAGCGGGTTGTAACCATGCTTGGGGTTGTCGGCTACCTGCCAGGCGGCCGCACGGGCCAGTTGGTTGGATTTACCTTCGACGAAGTTTTCAAAGGTGAACGTCCGGTTCAGGTAGCTGGTGTGCTTGAGCGCACCTTCTACCTGCACGGTGCGCTGTTCGGCGCGTACCGGTGCTTGCTGCGAGCTGGCACCGGCCATTGGGTCGAAGCTGTCACGGGACGGCTCTTCATTTATAGGCGCGTTTTTCTGCGCCGATGATTTCGAAGGCGTCTGGGCAACGGGTGCTGGCGAGTTATTAACAGGCGCGGCTGCGGCCTGAGCCTGCGAGGCGCTCGCTGCCAACGGTGCATTCGGCGCGGCACGCGGTGCAGAGCTACGTTTGCTGCCTATTAATAGGGAGAGTACGGGCGCCAGGCCATTGCCGTGCTCATCGAGCAATTCGAGAACGCGGCTCAGGTACTTCTCATTAACCCAATCGAGAACAAAACGATTCGGCGCGTAGACACGCAACTCGTCGCCTTCGGCTTCGACCTGTAGCGGACGGATCCAGGTGTTGAATTGCTGGGCAGGCAGCTCTTCGCGCAAAAGCTCCACGCACTGCTGCCAAAGTTCCACTGACAC